>CAYOTF010000010.1:0-24168 GCA_964406805.1 uncultured Zetaproteobacteria bacterium
TTTTAATGGTCAATGGATTGGTATCTAACAACGTACGAGTTACACGAAAGAATCCATGACTATGCGGCGACAATTACGGTGTCCGGTTAGCGACACACACTTGTCCGGTTTGAACCGACTGTATATTGGCCTGAGAAGAACATGGAGGTTTTTCATGCCAGATGTTACGTCTTTCCCTTTATAAGGAGAAGCAGCTCACAATATCCCATGCTCCTTCATGAATAATCTGAAATTATTCGCTTTTAAAGCTCGGAATAAAACAGCCTGAATTCGTATCATAAGTGCAATCGTATGTAGTCGCTATTCTTATCACTTCATTCCGGTGAGGGTGTTGGCTACAAGATAAGGCGATTTATAAGGTGCGTGATATGACATACAACCAATTAAACTTACCGACGAGGCTGTTCGATCATAAGGCATCCTCATTCAACGCTTCCAGTTCTTCCGCGATAATTGCCAGCACTGCAAAAATACTGGCTGATTCGATTTGGCTGATAGATTTTGACCGATTGATAACACGGGAAATTTGATTGACGTTATTGCCTATCCAAGCGAGTTGGCGAATCAATGCCGGATCAGCCACCTTGGTATGCCTAACTGTTCGTTGCTCTGGTATATTAGTATCAAAGACAACTGCTTTGATATACGCGCCAAGCGAACGGGCAGCGGCAATCTCAGTTCGATGCTTGATTTCGGCATATTCATCATCATTCAGATGGATGCCGACGGTCTTGCATTTACGGGTTGTCATGCTTTTGCAGGGTTCAAAGGGGCGCAGCCCTTTTGCCAGATGTCTCTTGCGCGAAGCTGCAAGAGACTGCTCTGGCTGTTTAGATTTTCCGACTCTTTTATGCCATTATAGAGTCGATATGTGCTTAAAAATATAACGGAAACAGAGCTATCAATCAGTATGATAGTTCACCATTACTGGCCTGTTCAATCAGCGTCCAGATTTCCTCGGCCTTCCATGCGGTTGTACGCTTACTGAGTTTGACGGGTTGCGGATAGCGGCCTGATTTCACGCCAGCCCACCATGTAGACTTCGATACTGGAAAGACGCGCAAAACATCTTTTAGTCTGACAAACCCCATTTGCGGTAGTTCACGCATGAATCACCCCCTGACGGGCTATAGGAAATATCAGTAATCGAGTCGATAAAAGAATAATAATGCGCATGGCATGCCAAACCATATACACTTTTCTGAGTAAACCACAACAGATATGTGGCATTATGACACACTCATTATGGACACAACTATCTGAACTCTGATATTGTGGCTTTTAGCTGATAACGACTGGATATGCTTGAAGAAATAAGCGAATAGAAACATGACGGTACTTATGACGGTATATTTTAAAACCGAAAAGTATTAGTGCATGTGTTTCAGTATGTTAGTTTGACTATGTGAGTCCAGTTCTCACCATTTAAACATCCAAGGATGTTCTATATAAGCCAGTAATCGTTGTGATTGCTGGCTTATTATTACCCAGTTGTCCATTCCATCCTATACTGACTTGTGACGGTCTTATGACGGTATTTTTCTTGCGTTATACTCGTGCTTAAAAAAGTACCGTCACAAGGAAGGTGGCGATATGGCGTTATCCGATGTAAAAATTAAAGCAGTAAAGGTGCCAGAAGGTAAAAATCAGATGAAATTAGCTGATAGTGGCGGGCTATACCTTCTGGTAAAACTACCGGGAAAATACTGGCGGTTGGATTATCGTTTTGGTGATAAGCGTAAGACCATGGCTTTGGGCGTGTAGCCCAGGGTCAGTCTGAAAGAAGCACGATCACCCACAGACAGGCCAAGTTCGACAAGCATATATTCCCTTGGATTGGCTCATTACCTATAGTGATTCAGGTTTGAAGTTGCCTTTCATTATTTTCCTTCAAAAATGGAAACTTAATTATTGCAGTATGAATTATTCAATAGACGCGTAGCCGACATGAACATGATGCGGTAAGTCTATTCATGATTCACTATATCACAGCAATCGAAGCACCCGATGTGCTGGCACTGGTTCAACGAGCGGAAAAGCGAGGAACGATTGAAACAGCCCATCGTCTAAAAATGCTATGCAGCAGGATATTTCGATATGGCATTGCCACCGGCAAGGTGAAATATGACCCAACCATAGGACTGGAAGGCGCATTGACTCCATTATCTGTAAAACACAGAGCGACAATTACAGAGCCGAAGCCGGTTGGTGCATTATTGCGAGCCATCCATGCCTTTGAGGGTACGTTTGCTGTTCAGTGCGCCATGCAAATCACGCCCTATGTTTTTGTGAGACTCGGTGAGTTACACCATGCCGAATGGTCAGAGATTGATCTTGAAAATGCAGAGTGGCGCATCCCCGCCGAGAAGATGAAAATACGGGTAATGCACATTGTGCCATTGGCCAGGCAGGTCGTGGCGATATTGAAGGAACTGCAACCGCTGACCGGCAATGGTCGGTATGTATTTCCTTCCATCCGCAGTGCTTCCCGCCCCCTGATTAAAGCAAGGTCAGATGCGGGGTTCACGCAGTTAGAGGTGGCCGCCTTTCTCTTTTCCATGTTCGATAATATATTCACTTAAAGCCTCACTGATCCGTGTTTGCCAGCCTTTGCCACCAGCTTTAAAATATGCCAGTACGTCAGAGGGAAGGCGCAGTGTGGTGGATTGTTTTGGGTTTGTTGAGCGTGGTCGTCCCGGTTTAACCAACGTCAAACCTTTCGCATCCAAAGGCGCTGCATCAAGGTCGGACATCATCTGTGTTGGGGTTATTTCTGGATGCACTGGATGAGGAAACAGCCAATGGAATCAAGGCGGTAGCGATGGATATGGGCTTGGCATATCAGTGTGCAGTAAAGCAATCGTTACCCAATGCCGACATTGTATTTGATCGTTTTCATGTGATGCAGATGTACAGCAAAGCGCTGGCTCAGGTTCGCCGAGCATTGTTCAAAAACGCTGATGATGAAGGCAAGGAAATGCTCAAAGGGAGCCGTTATTTGATACTGCCAAACAAGTGCAATCTGAATGAAAGTCAGCAGTCCAGGCTGGAGGTTCTTCTTGCCGCCAATGCGCCCTTGAACGAAGTTTATATCCTCAAGGAACAGTTGCAGTCGCTATGGGATAAGCCGGTATCCTTTGAGCAAATGAATGCCAATCTTGAAGCATGGTGTGAACTTGCTGATGAGTGTGGTCTGTGGCCAATCAAACGAGTGGCAGCGACACTGAGAAATCATGCGACAGGTGTTTGTAACTACGCCACACACCCTATCTCCAATGCTCGTGTTGAAGCAGGAAACGTCGCCATTGGACTCATCAGAAAACGTGCGCGGGGCATGAAGGATCTCAAGTATTTCATATTGAAAATATTTCAGATTTCCACGCCGCCCGATAAGTATGCTTGGTTATCAGCTGGCCATGAGGCAGGGTTAAGTACCGTATGAAAGCGTTGAAGAGCCCGAATAAGGTTAGATTGTGAAAGCGAAGCGAGCCACGATCTGAACCGTTTGTTGGGCAAGCCCGTTCAGTGTGTTGTTGATGTGTACCTTGAAATTTTTTTTTTGGATTTCACTTCTTTTCAGGGCGAGGCTATTTCTCAGTCTGTGCCTGCTTTGGTTAAAACTCATGAGGTGTAATAAATGACTTTTCTAGGCATTTTGATACTTTAAGGTAGTTGTTTAAGAAACTGATAGTCGACTTGTACTATTTGGGCAACTCTTGTGGGCTTTGCGCGACTGACACCCCAGGGTGCCCTCTCTGCTGTAAGCAGCATTCACCTTGCGTCGCACCTCCGAGCCTCTTTGTGATGCAATGAAAGAACAATTACAAAATCGGTGCAATGACCAGTGATACAATCGCCATCACGTTGATCAGGATATTCATTGCAGGGCCTGATGTATCCTTGAAAGGATCACCCACCGTATCACCGACCACCACTGCCGTATGCACATCTGATCCCTTACCACCTAAATTACCTTTTTCGACATATTTCTTGGCATTATCCCAAGCGCCACCGGCATTGGCCATCATCAAGGCCATCAATACACAGCACACCAGCGCACCGGCGAGCATGCCGCCCAAGGCTTCCGCTCCCAAGCCAAAGCCAATCACAACTGGCGCGGATACCGCCAATACACCCGGCAATACCATTTTCTTTAACGCCGCCGTCGTTGCAATCTCGATACATCGTTCATGATCGGGTTCGGCTTTTCCCTCCATTAAACCAGGAATTTCATGGAACTGACGACGAATTTCCTTGATCATTTCAAAGGCTGCATCACCCACCGCAGTCATGGTCAATGAAGCCACTAAAAATGGAAAAATGCCGCCAATGAACAAACCGATCAATACTAACGGTTCATTCAAATTGAGAGAGAAACCCGGATTGTGCATGGACACGGTTTCCACAAAGGCGGCGATAATCGCCAGTGCGGCCAGTGCGGCTGCACCAATCGCAAAACCTTTACCAATGGCCGCTGTCGTATTGCCCAGTTCATCCAGCGAGTCGGTGATCGCACGGGTTTCTGCACCCATGCCGGACATTTCCGCGATACCACCGGCATTATCTGCAACCGGCCCATAGGCATCAATGGCCATGGTAATGCCAACTGTCGCCAGCATGCCAACTGCAGCAATGCCCACGCCATAAATGCCGACCAGAGAAGTCGATACATAAATAATCGCCGCAATGGTCAGCACCGGAATCACTACCGATTCCATGCCAATCGCAAGGCCGGAAATCATCACGGTTGCAGGGCCTGTTTCACCAGCCTTGGCAATATCACGCACGGGCTTACCACCGGTATAATATTCTGTGACGACACCAATAATAATGCCACCAATCGCGCCGGAAATAACTGCGCCCCACACTGCTGCCGCCACACCGATCATGGTGATCAAAAAATAGGCCGAGATGATGAAAATAACCGATGATCCAATCGTGCCGATGCGCAGCGCCAGCGCAGGTTCTTTGCTGGCAAATATTTTCACCAGAACAATACCGATAATCGAACAAATCAAACCAAGAGAAGCCAGCGCCAAAGGTAAAAACATCAGCGATTGCTGTGTGCCGAGCGGATCGAGAATATCCACTGTCATGGTCGAAGCCATGGCGATGGTGGCAATGATTGCACCGCAATAGGATTCAAAAATATCCGAACCCATACCGGCCACATCACCGACATTATCGCCGACATTATCGGCAATCACACCGGGGTTACGTGGATCATCTTCAGGGATACCCGCTTCGATTTTACCCACCAGATCAGCGCCCACATCAGCACTCTTGGTAAAAATACCGCCGCCGACACGTGAGAACAGCGCCACAGATGAGGCCCCCATGCCAAAACCATGAATGGCGTGAGCTGTAACCGGATCACCGCCGAAAAATAAATACAGGGTGCCGAGGCCAATCAAGCCGAGGGAGGCAACCGTTAAACCCATGATCGAACCGCCATAAAAGGCGATGGTTAAAGCTGTTTCCGCACCTTCATTCTGCGCGGCAGTAGCAGTGCGTACATTGGCCTTGGTGGCCGCAAACATGCCAAAATAACCGGCCATGGCCGAGCACACGGCACCGAACAAAAAGGCGATGGTCGTATTTGCACCCAGCGTAAAAGCCAGAATTACTGCAACTACGGCAACAAAGATGGCCAAAATCGTATATTCACGTCGCATGAATACCATCGCACCCAAATGAATCGCCTGGCCAATTTCGATGACCTTACCTTCACCTGCCGGATATTTTTTGACAACGTGATACAAAAACAAAGCAATTATTAGCCCGATACCACCGAAAATGGTCGGAATCATCTGTTCTGTCATGCAGTCCCCCTCCATGCCCTCTAACTTTCATGCGTATTTAAAACAACAAGGCGATTGATTACTCAATCGCCTTGTTGAAAGATAAAATGTTTAACTCTGTGTAGCTTTATAGGCTGCAATCGAGTCGATGACTTCTTTTTTAGCAGCTTCGGCATCGCCCCAACCAGTCACTTTCACCCATTTGTTCTTTTCCAAATCTTTATAATGTTCAAAGAAATGTTTGATCTGGTCAATCAAGAATACCGGCAAATCTTCAGGCCCCTTCACATTGCAATACACCGGCTTCAATTTCGAGGCAGGCACAGCCAATACTTTGGCATCCATACCCGCTTCATCTTCCATCAGCAATACACCAACAGGCCGACAATTGATCACACAGCCTGGAATCAAGGCGAATTGGGACACCACCAACACATCGACCGGATCACCATCATCGGACAATGTATTCGGTACAAAACCATAGTTACACGGATAATGCATGGCGGTATGCATGAAGCGATCAACAAACACCGCGCCGGATTCTTTATCCAGCTCATATTTGATCGGATCACCATGTTGTGGCACTTCGATCACAACATTAATATCTTCCGGCGGATTATCGCCAACAGGAATTTTTGTAATATCCATTTTCATCTCCCCTCTATCGTATTTCTATTCAGCATCTCTAAAAAAACCAGTAGCTGTTCAGATTGCCGCTGATTTGCCTGCTCGCAAGGCGAAAAAGCGCAGCCTACTCGTGTAGGTAAGCATTTTTCAACGCTGCTAGCGGGCAAATCAGAGGTGAGCTGAATCGTTACTCACACGTTAAATCTAAAATGCATCACATCGCCATCCTTGACGATGTATTCCTTACCTTCAAGCCGCATCTTGCCGCCCTCTTTGGCTTTGGCTTCACCACCGAGGCCAACAAAATCTTCATAAGCAATCGTTTCAGCCCGAATAAAGCCTTTTTCAAAATCATTATGAATCACTGCCGCAGCCTTTGGCGCAGTATCACCACGATGGATGGTCCATGCCCGGACTTCTTTCACGCCGGCTGTAAAATAAGAGATCAAATCCAGCAAGGTATAGGCTTCACGGATCACCGTGTTCAAACCCGGCTCGGATAAACCCAGATCGGATAAAAATTCAGTTTGGGATTCTGTATCCATTTCAGCCAATTCAGACTCGATTTGCGCCGATACGACCACCACACCCGCGCTTTCCTGAGCTGCAAAACCACGTACTGTTTCAACATAGGCATTGCCTTCCGGTAGCGAGCCATCATCGACATTGGTCACATAGAGTACCGGCTTGATGGTCAGCAGACACAATTCATTGATCGCGTGCACATCATCTGCAGAGAGTTTCTGACGGCGGACGGTAATGCCATCTTCAAGACCGGCCAATACCCGCTGCTGAATATCACGCAACTTCAGTGCTTCTTTATCACCGGATTTACACTGTTTCTCTGTGCGCATCACAGCCTTTTCTACGGTCTCCATATCTTTGAGCATGAGTTCGGTATCAATCACTTCAATATCAGATAGGGGATCGATGGAGCCTGAAACATGGGTGACATTTTCATCATCAAAACAGCGCACCACATGCGCAATGGCCGCACATTCACGAATATTGGCCAAGAACTTATTGCCCAGGCCTTCACCGCTGGCCGCTCCTGCCACCAGACCGGCAATATCAACAAATTCGATGATCGCATGCTGCATGGCCTGCGGTTGAACGATTTTTGCCAGCGCATCCATGCGTGGATCGGGCACTTGCACAATGCCGACATTGGGATCAATGGTGCAGAACGGGTAATTGGCCGCTTCTGCTCCACCGCCATTGAGCGCGTTGAATAACGTTGATTTACCCACATTGGGCAGTCCGACGATTCCGATACTTAGTGCCATTATTACCTCATCCGCAGCAGAGACTTCAGGCAAGCCTCGCAGCTCTCAGCTATTATTGTAATGCTAAATGTATGCGATTGGCCGCTGTATCGGTATCGCCATCGAGCAATGTGTTGATTTCATCCAGTAGGGCGGCAAACACACAGGCTTCATCCGCCCGGTCAGCTTCATCGGCTTTACCCAGCACCCAGGCTGAAATATCGCCATGAACAGGACGATTAATGCCTATTTTCACCCGCACATAATCCGTATTGGAAAGGTGTGCATGCAAGGAACGCAAACCATTGTGGCCACCATGGCCACCACCTTTTTTGATACGCAGTTTACGTGTGGGCAAATCCAGATCGTCATAAATCACGATAATATCGTGTTCTTCAATGTCATAATAACGCGCCAACGCGCCAATAGATTCACCACTATTATTCATGAATGTTTGTGGTTTGATCAATAAGACTTTTTCAGCAGAGCGGTTCCATAATACAGTCTCAGCATGAAAACGAGGGGCCGCGTCAAAACGCAGCCCCTCATGTTTTGCCAGCAAATCGAGAAATCGAAAACCAATATTATGGCGTGTTGCCGCATACTTGTTGCCCGGATTACCGAGGCCGACAAGTAATTTCATGCCGTTGTCCCGCTAGACCTTATTCTGCTACAGCTTCTTCTGTTGCTGCATCATCATCAGCCGCCGCCGTATCATCAGTATCATCACTGCCGGTCTTCGGCGCAGCAATATTCAAGACAGTAAAGTTTACGTCATGCTGAACAGTCGCACCGTCCGGGAAGGCAACATCTTCAATATGAACAGTATCGCCCACTTCCAACTGCGCACAATAGACTTCGATCTGATCCGGAATCGAATCCGCACGACAGGTTACTTCGAGTGAGTGACGCACAAGATCCAGAATACCACCCTTGATTACACCCGGGCATTTGTCTGCATTAACCGCAACAACAGGCACATCCACAGTCACAGTATCTTCGGCGGATACGCGGAAAAAATCGAGATGCGTGGCTGTGTCCATCACCGGATCCCATTGCGTAGATTTCAACAATACGGTGTTTTTACCGCGTGATCCTTTTACTTTAACCTGCAATAATGAGGTATGAAAACGCTCGTCATTGAGCTGTTTGGCCAATGTGAAATAGTCCATTGTAATAGCGATATCAGGTTTACCACCACCATATATAATACCAGGCATTTTACCTGCGCGGCGCAAGCGGCGTGTCGCGCTGCGGCCAGTTTCTTCGCGAAGCACTGCTTCAACAACAAGTTTAGTCATCATATCCTCCAGGATTGCGCCGTCGGGTTATCCCGTCACGGCGTGCATCATGTCTGTGATAATATAATACCACTACGACAGAAGCGGGCGCGCACTCTAGGGTCGCAAATGGAAAAGTCTATCGTGGTAGAATCCAAGCCTCAGAGGCTCGATGCTCGTATCCGGTCACGCTACTGATATTTCGTTTGTTTGATGATGATTTCCGAAGTGTGCTCCACATCCTCATACCATTTCTCCAAGCGCTGATGCTGCAGGCTGCTAATAATTTCTGCACGCACATCATGCAATGATTTCTGCATTGCATCTCGCTTGCCCAACAGTTCAATGATGTGCCAGCCAAGCTTGGTTTTAACCGGTTTGCTTAAACCATGTTTTTTGAGTGCAAACACCGTATCTTCAATGGCCTTGATCATGGTTCCTCGTGAAAACCAGTTGAGATTTCCACCACGGGAATTGTTGCTAACATCCAATGATTTACTCGCAGCCAATTGGCTGAACTGAGCACGGTGACGACGCAGCTGCTTTAATATTTTCCATGCCTGCTTTTCTGTGCGGACCAGAATATGACGTGCATGCGCCTGCGCAGGTATCATAAACTCATTCGTATGCTGATCGTAATAAACTTGAATTTCGTTCGTTTCAATCGGCTGCATATGTGACAACTGCCATGATTTGGCTGCCTCGATTAAAATCTGGCGTTGGGCAGCTTGCATGCGTTGTTTCACGATGGGGTTTTTATCCAGCCCCAGGAGCTTGGCTTTTTGACTGATCGCTCGACTGCGAATGAGCGATTGCAGAATACGTTTGCGCGCCTTGGGATCTTGCCGATATTGCAGCATCGCCACCGGCAAGCGAGCCAGTTCCGCATCAATATCCGATTCGTAAATGGCGTCACCATTCACCGTGGCCACAATCGGGCTGGCATTGATCTCTTCCATGCTCGGTGCTTCTATCTGTTGCTGACATGCACCGAAAGCAAGTGAAATGGTGGTTAATAAAGCAGGCAATAGCAGCTTCCGCATGGTGTAATCCTCTTGTTCCGTTTGATCGCTAGGGTAGCGTGCTGCATCGCTACGACAAGGTTCATGCTAGTTGCGAATTGCCGAGGGGGAGAAATCAATGAGTCCTGTTGTGATGACAGTTTTGGTGTTGTGTCTGTACTTCATCTTTTTTCGGTTCTATGCCAAAGGCGTGTTAAGTAAAAAGATATTTGAGCTCAATGATGCCAATATCACGCCTGCCCACAGCATGCGCGACGATGTTGATTATGTGCCCTCCAATAAATACATTATTTTCGGTCATCATTTTGCATCCATTGCAGGCCTTGCTCCGATGCTGGGGCCTGCGATCGCGGTCATCTGGGGCTGGGTTCCGGCCTTGTGCTGGGTGGTGTTTGGCACGCTGTTGGTCGGTGCGGTACATGATTTTTCAGCCCTCGTCCTATCGATTCGCCACAAGGGGCAAAGTGTGGGTTCGATTGCTCGCGATGTGATTAGCCCGCGCACCCGTTTGTTATTTCTGCTGGTCATCTTCTTTTTGGTGGCGCTCGCCATGGGCGTGTTTGTGCTGGTGATCTCAGGACTATTCGCCGCTCCGGATCTGGCTCATATTCCTGCCACTGCCCATCCAGAAGCAGTATTTCCAACCTATGCACTGATGGTGATTGCCATGGTGATTGGTTATTTGGTGCATAAAAAAGATTTCCCCTTGTGGCCGATGATTGCGATTGGTTTTGTACTCATGCTGGTCACCACAGGCATCGGCTTGAACATGCCCATCACCGGCTTTAGTGCCAACGATTGGACATGGTCATTATTGATTTACGCATTTATCGCCAGTGTGTTGCCTGTCTGGCTGCTGCTTCAACCGCGTGACTTTCTCAACTCGTTACTCTTATATCTAGCTTTATTTGCCATGCTGGCCGGTTTCTTCCTATTGTCGCCGGACTGGGTTGCGCCGGCCATTAATCCGAATCCAGTCGGCGCACCACCCTTAATGCCGTTTTTATTCATTGTCATCGCCTGCGGTGCCGTCTCCGGCTTTCACGGACTCGTCGCATCCGGTACAACTTCAAAACAACTGGATAAAGAATCCGATGCGCCCTTTGTGGGGTATGTCGGCATGATCGGTGAATCCTTATTGGCTCTGCTGGCTGTGCTGGCCACCACCGCCGGTGCATTTTCATCACGGGCGGATTGGGAAGCTTTTTATGGATCGTGGGAAAAAGCCGCCGGTCTGCATCAGAAACTGGGCATCTTCATTCAGGGCAATGCCAATTTCATCCATCAACTCGGCGTACCCTTGGATTATGCAGCCGCATTTATCTCGGTAGTCGTGGTGGGGTTTGCCATGACTTCGGTGGATACCGGCGCACGTTTGTTGCGTTTTAATTTGGAAGAGATCGGCCAAACGATCAATCTCAAGATACTTGGCAATCGTTATGTTGCGACGACCCTCGCTGTGTGTGCGATTGGCTTTTTTGCCTTTTTCAAGATGGATGGAAAGCCGGCTGGCTTATTCTTGTGGACCTTGTTCGGCACCACCAATCAAATTTTGGCGGGATTGACGTTGTTAACCGTGACCATTTATCTTTATCGCAAGAAAAAACCGATTCTCTACACCTTGTTGCCGATGCTACTGGTACTCGGAGCGACTATTTCCGGCATGATCATGGGAATCAGCAAAGCCATCGGCAATGGCCAATGGACTGTTGCAGCTGTCGGTGCAGCGATTTTCATTTTGGCCGCATGGGTGTTGATTGAAGCGTTGTTGGTAGTCAATAAGGTCAGAGCCGAACGCAAGCTTGAGAAGCTTGAACAACCGATCGAGAAAGAACACCAAGGCCACACAGATGCCAACTAAACACACCGTGCGTATTGATGCGGGCATCATACGCGCCGATATGCTGCGTCGCGCCATGCTGGTCACGATTCCTGTCGCCGCTGTTTTTTCAGGCATGGATATATCCATGGGTATGGTAACGCTCGGCATTGTGGAGGCGATCACCGCGATGGTGATGGCAGGCTTACTGATTGCCACCATCAAAGCACCTGAAAAAATTGACTGGATCACCCAAATGGTGGTGCTCTGTACTGCTGCGATTTTCTTAACGGTGCTGATTACCGGTGGTTTTACCGACAATGGCTTTATTTGGAGTGTAGGCTTTCCTTTTGTTGCCTGCTTTTTGGTTGGTTCCCGGCGCGGCTCGATATGGATCATAAGCTATGGTGTACTCATCGCCATAGTGATGTTGTATGAATGGCAATACTATCATGTGCAATTATACACCGTGCCGGAAGCAGCCTATATTGGTACAGCTTATACTGTGTTTTCTTTTTTAGCTTATTTCATGAATACAGCTCAAGAGCGCAGCATGCATGAAAATATGCGTTTGCGTACTGCTATTGAGCAGGTCTCCAACGCGGTATCGATCACCGATAAAGATGATAATCTTGTATTTGCCAATGCGGCCTGTCATAGCTTTTACGGTGCGGCCAAGGGCGCAATGCCGGGTGATCCGGATGTTTTTTTGAGCGCGGCTGATCTTGATGATGCGATTATTCAGGATATCCATGCCACACTACTGCGTGGTGAGGCATGGACGGGCGAAGTGGAAATCAAAACCTTGGATGGCATGCGTACCATGCAACGCATCGTATCACCGGTATTTGAAGCTGGAGAGTTGCAATATCATGTCTGCATGGATCATGATATTACCCATGAACGCCAACAGCAGAAACAACTGCAACATACGCAACGACTGGAAAGTCTTGGTGTGTTGGCTGGTGGCATTGCCCATGATTTTAATAATATTCTGACCGCGATCATGGGCAATGCAGCCTTGGCCGGTATGAAAATCGCCGACACATCACCGGCAAAAGAATTTTTATCCCGCATCGAGTTGTCCACCCGGCGGGCTGCTGACCTGTGCAATCAAATGCTGGCCTATTCGGGCAAAGGTTTGTTCGTTGTTAAAGCCATCAATCTCTCGGGCTTGGTCGAAGAAATGGCTCGCTTGATGGAAGTTTCGATCCATAAAAGTGTTAATCTCAATTATAATCTGGATAACAACTTACCCAGCGTTGAAGCCGATGCGGCACAAATGCAGCAAGTTATTTTGAATTTAATTACCAATGCTAATGAGGCGATTGATGGCAAGAGTGGCACGATTACCTTTTCAAGCGGTGTCATGCACGCCAGCCGCGCCTATTTGAATTCAACCATTTCGGGCAATAGCTTGCCTGAAGGGAGTTATGTCTTTGTCGAAGTCTCGGACACCGGTAGCGGTATGGATGAGGCTACGATTCAAAAAATATTTGATCCGTTTTTTACCACCAAGTTTACCGGACGCGGGCTCGGCATGAGTGCGGTGCTTGGTATTTTACGCGGCCATCATGGGGCATTACGTGTGTACTCTGAAGTCGGTAAAGGCACGACCTTCAAGATGTTATTACCTGCTCTGGAGAATCAACCCCATGTCAGTAGCAATAATGAAACAATAGAATTACAACATCCGCTTATGCGCGGCACCATACTGATTGTCGATGATGAGGACGATATTCGCGAAGTAGCTGCTGTCATACTGAAGGAAGCAGGGCTCGATGTTTTGTTGGCCGAAGATGGTCTGCAAGCTGTTGAAATGTATCGCCAACATCGACATGAAATCAAGGCTGTGTTGCTGGATATGACCATGCCAAAAATGGATGGCGCGGCATGCTTTTCTGAATTGCGCAGTATCAATCCCGATGTGAAAGTGATCCTATCCAGTGGTTATAATGAGCAACTAGCGACAGGACGTTTTGTTGGCAAAGGTTTGGCCGGTTTTATCCAAAAACCTTATTCGCCGGAGCAGCTGATCGACGCTTTTCACACCATCCTGGCGAATTGATGGCAACGAACGAACCCTTGCATGCAAGCACTGCCTCAAGTTTGCCTGTTGATCACGTTGCGCCCGATGCTTTGCTTGGAGTTCCTCGCCAGCAAAGCAATGCAAGCCGCTGGCAGGGCGGAGAGTGGGATGGCTTTGTTGAGGCTTTGGCGCAAAAAAACATCGCGATTCAACAGCAAGACTTTGTCACCGGCATTTATATCACCGATGCAGGTGGTTTAGCGCACGGTTTGCCGCATGGTGTGGTGGTGGCAAGAAATGCGCAACAGATTGCAGTCTTAATGCAAACCGCTCAGCAGTTTGCAGTGCCGGTCACTGTCCGTGGTGGCGCTCTCACTACCGAAGGCGAGTCGGTAGCTTTTGGTGGAGTCTTGCTCGATATGACCGGTATGTCGCGTGTACTAGAAATCGATGTACAGGCGCTTACTGTGCGCACCGAGGCCGGTATTTTTTGGCATCATTTGGCCGAAGAACTGCGCCGAGATGATCTCGACTATTTATCCGCACCATTGAATTTAACCTCATCCGTCGGTGGTACGCTCGGTGTGGGTGGCATTGATGTGAATTCATCCAAACATGGGTGCAGTGCCGATCAGGCTTTAGCACTGCAGGTGGTCACACCAACGGGTGAGATCATCGAATGTTCCGATGAGAAGAACAGTGCATTGTTTGAGCGGGTGATTCTAGGTTACGGTCAGTTTGGCATCATCACCGAAGCCTTGTTAAAAATCCGCCCTTATACACCGTTGCGCATGCATTATTTTTATTACAATTCCTTGCGCCCATGTGTGGAAGATTTGCTCATGTTGGATCGCTCTGAAAGCTGTGATTATACCGGCATATTAACCATGATGGATTCTGCTATCACCTTGTTGGTGGCCTTTGATAGCGTGGAGCGTGAAACAGCATTCATGTCTGAGATGAAAGGCGAGTTGCGTGGTTATGGTGAGTTGATGTTTGCGCTGCGTTTGGCGGCAAGCTTTGCCTGGCGACCATGGGCTTGGAAAGAGGCTTTGTTTTTATTGCAGCGAAAACGTGAATTATTCCCCGACCTGCAACCGAATCACCACATGCACGATGGCGCGATGTATGACCGCACTGCAGTTTTTTCCAAAGCGGTGTGGAAACATTGGGGTGATCGGCAGATGGTGATTCCGGATCTCGCTACCAGTGCGGATAAATTCATTGCTGCGGTTGAGCGTGGTAATGCGGTTTGTCGCAACTATTTTCCTTATTACACGCTCTATTGTGTCGGTATTCGTTTGCGTGAGGATCATCAAGCCCATTATGAACTGTCCAGCATCCCGCCCGATGCCAAAGGCTGGGCTTATGGTTGCGAATTTGAGCCGATGTACAACGGCGAAACATACAGCCGCGACACATTGCAATCGTTTAAAAATGATATTTATGATGTCGGCGTGGAACTGGAAACCAGTTATTACCGTTTTGGCGGCATGATGAAAGGATACATCCGCCGTGCGCTTGGTGATGCGGTGGTTGAAAAACATCTGAAACTCAAGCAACAAGCTGATCCAGCCATGATTCTCAATCGTGATGTGATTTTTTGATGGGGCTGACTTCGCTATCGCAAACATCGGCACCGCAACCACCCACCCCGAGCTATGCCGATTGCCACGGTTGTTCGCTGTGTTTGTTGCCGTGTCCGATGTGGCGAGCCCATCGTCATGTCGCCTTTAGTCCGCAGGGTTTTGCCAAAGCCATGCAAGCCGGTGCACAAGCTGCTGACCTGCGCGACCCATTATCCAGTTGCATTCAATGTGGAGCGTGTGATGCCATGTGCCCTGAAAACATCGATCTAAGCGGCATGGTTTCCCATGCCTGGCAGCAAGCTGGATTACCCGATCTCGCGCAACAGCACAGCCCTGAGCCGAGTGGCTTTTCGATCAGTTGTGACCCACAGGTGCAGAGGCGCATTCAACAGCATGATTTGTACATCATTGATGCCGCTCCCTTCCATGCCCATCATGCTGAGCGTGTGGGGCATTATGATCGCTTGCGACACAAGACTGGCTGCAGTATCAATCTGGATTTGAATCGCATGGCTATTCCCACTGGGGCTGGCAGTGCCAGCGTACAAATGGGTAAGTTTAACGCGGAGGCACAAATAAACTGGCTTATTCAAGGGCGTAAATTTCAGCGTATTATTGTTGAGAATGAGGTTGATCAAACTACACTGACTGAGATCATGGACAAACCTGTGATTCATGTGTCCGAACTTTTGGAGTGAGGTGAGTTAGATCGTGGATAGTACGGATTATAAAATACGCAGAAGAGCAAGTCATGAGTAAAAAGTCACAAGGTAAGGAAAAAGAGATTAGCATTATTCGTTCATCAGCGGCTGAATACTTGAGCTTTATTGCAGCAAGTGGCGAGGGCGGTATTGAAACTGTTTATGCCGATGAGAATGTATGGCTCACCCAAAAAATGATGGGGCAGCTTTATGATGTGGAAACACATACCATCAATTATCATTTAAAGAAGGTGTTTTCTGATAGCGAGTTGCAAGAAGATTCAGTTATTCGAGATTTTCGAATAACTGCTGCCGATGGGAAAAATTACAATACCAAACACTACAATCTTGCTGCGACGAGAGACGTTGCAACATGCTGAAAGCGAATTTGAAAAATATCGTATTGTGCAGGATCATCTTTTTGCCAGTGATTTTGATCGTGAAATGATGCGATCAGAGAAAATCCTGAAGAAAGGGATTTAAAATGCCGCAGACATGACAACAGTAGAGATAAAAAATGGTCAAGTGTAGCACTACAATGTTTAAATCCGCTCAAGTCCCGCTTCTTTCGCGGTGGTATTTTTTAATATGTGATAGGGGTTATCATGCGTAACGTTGATGTGATCATTGTTGGAGCCAGCCTTGCGGCAGCAGCAGCTGCTAAACGCTTGGTTGATGCAGGCCTGGAAACGGTCATCTTAGAAAAACAAAAGCTCCCCCGTCATAAAATTTGCAGTGGTATTTTATCACCACGCGGGCATCGTTTTCTGATTGAGAATTTCGGTGCATTGCCCGAAAAAATATTGCATGAGCCCACATCATGCCGGGGTGTCAGCTTCCATTTCCCCAGCATGCTTTCAATATCGATGGACTTCTTTGGCGGCCCCACCCCGCACTTGCATCGTAAATATTCGGATCATTGGGCCATCGAACAAAGCCATGCTGAAGTGATGGATGACACGTCCTTTTTATCCCTGCAGCAAGATGATAATCATGTGATTGTTACCGCACGCAAACGTGGTGGTGATAGTTTTCAGATTAAAAGCCGTTATGTGATTGGTGCTGATGGCCCGGTTTCGCCCGTCTTGCGTTCGCTTTATCCGAGTTATCACAAAGACATTCCCATGTTTTTTGTTGGTCAGAAATTTCATGAGATTATTGATTGCCCGCTCGATGAAGATTATTTTCACTTTTGGTTTCACCCTGATCTGGGTCATTATACGTGGAGTCATGCCCGAGACGGACGGCAGATTGTCGGGGTCGGTTATAAAGTCGGTGATAAATTCCATGATCGCCATGCCTATGTGGCCAACTACTTTGAACAGAAACACGGTGTGAAGTTAAAACCTGCCGATGCTGATCACGAAGGCTGCTCAGAAAACTTCGGTCCTTCATTGATTAACCGTTATGTGTTTGGCAAAGGCCGTGTATTGATCACCGGCCAAGCCACTGGTTTTTTGAATATGATTGGTGAAGGCATGAGCTGCGCCTTGCATTCCGGCGCGATTGCCGGCGAATCGATTGTGGATGCAATGTTATGCAAGCGGCCTGTGCAAATGATTTATCGGCAGAATATTGCCTCGGAAGTGCGCCGCACCACCGATCAATGGAATCCGTTAAAAATCGCTTTTTCCCGACCCCATGAAGCCGACTTTCCCAAGGCGCTGATGGCCATGCCGATGAAAGATCGTTTGATTTTGATGCGCGATATGTGGCGTTTCGTGAAATTATACAAGGAGTTCAAATGGGGTCGCCAGATTGCCGCCTTAAGTATGCAACGTTTGATACACGGCGATTATTCACAAAAAAATTGGTTGTAAGCGCCGGGTTGAAAGCGAACCATTGAAAGCTTAACGCTTGGCCAGCGTATATCGCCGCGATTCCCGCTTTAAATCGCCCGCCACAGTAGCCACAAAGCGCAAGCCCTTGGAGCTCTGAGTCGCATGTGTCATTAAGGCATCAAAATCCTTATAAAAATAGCGCTGATCGGCCACTTGAATATGGCTGATATAACCCACTTGCAATTCAAGCTGTGAAATATCCTCACGATCATAACCGACATTATACACCTTGGAGGATAACAACTTACGGTCTTGCGTGGCATACAGGTTCGCAGCCAGAATCATGCCCTGACGCATTTTTTGCATCGAAGTGTTCAACAGTTTCGGGTTGGCATCCCGATATTTGAAACGTTTATGTTCGCGCACCAGTTGCTGAACTACCTTGGCACTGACAGCTATAATCGCATACACAGGATTTTCTCGGCGAATATCAATTTTTTTACTGACTGAAAAATGAGGCAGCCCAATCACCCGCAGTTGCTGCTCAGTCCCATTGATTGAAACCGGTTTGCTATGAATGCCTGCACATGCGCTGAGCCCGAATAAAACAAACAGACTTATTGCAGACATAACAATGCGTGACTTTTTCTGACCATCCGAAAACATGTTCCCTCCATGGCATAACAGCCAAGCGGGACGAATGATGGTGATTGCAACGCTTTATCATGTGATATGCCGCACAAGTGCTTAGCCACATGGCGGCTGAGCCATGCAAGCCAGGAGGCTGCTGGTTTTTTTCATATTGAATTAAGCTTACAGATATACCGTTCCCCATTTCTGGATCAACTGAAAATGTAGCTACGTGATTATGAACAAGGGGAACCAATGATCAAAGTAAATCACCTGCTCAGCAGGCACATTCTGTCTGCCGCCGCTATTTTCATCATCTCGGCCACGCCTGCAGCAGCAGAGGTGTGGACACTCGAGAAGAGTATTCAGCGTGCTTTCAACGATTCACCAGAGCAACAGGAACTCACAGCGGGCATCAGTGTGCGCAAACATAAGCTACAACAGGCCGACACCTGGCCCAATCCAACCATCACGCTACGTGCCCAAAATAGGCTCGGGGTCAATGATGGCACAGGCAATTACAATCTCGACCAAATCACCATTACCCAAGCTCTTCCCTTCTGGCGTTTACAGCAGCAGAAGGCAATCGCTCATAAACAATTATCATCCGAACAGGCTCTCGCACAACAATCCCTGTTATCCATTCAGACCAATATTGCACGCCTTTATTATGCCTTACTGTTCAGCCACGAGACACTGCTACTGGCCAAACAGCGACAGCGATTTACTGACGATATTGTACATGGCCATTCACACAAGGATCGTCATGTGATCCGCTATATCAATCCGCTGGATCGTCATCGTATCGAACTGTTGCATGAAAAGGCTCGCCGAAACCTGCTCAAGGCGCAGGCCGCATTTGAGGAGACCCGCCAGCAGTTCCGACTGCGTCTGCAGCTCCGGGAACAGGAGGATATTCAGCTACCCTCAATGCATTTGGCAGCAAGCCCAGCGACCATGAAAAAGCTGCAACAGCGACTCGAACAGGAGTCTGCAACCATCAAACAAATGCTCTACCAACTGGAAGCAGGCGAGGAAAATGTCGATTTGGAACGGATTAAACGTTTCAATGACCCGGAGTTGAGCCTCATTCATGAGCGCGATCTTCTGGGTGGCCGCCGCCAGAATTTTCAGGGTGTTATGCTTAGCATCTCTATCCCCCTATGGAACCAAAATAAAAACAATATCGCCCGTGCAGAGGCTGAAACCACTATGCTCCGTTCACGCCTGCAAATAACGCTCCGCGACCTCTCCACCCAATTGCAGCAGAATCATCTGCATCTGACCCACCTGCTGGAGCAGGCCAGCACCTTCCGCAAACAGATGATTGAGCCTGCCAAACAGCTCCTGAGGCTGACGCGCCAAAGCTATGCCGTAGGTGAAGTGAATAGCCTCAATCTGATTGATGCCTACAACTCCTATTTCAATGCCTTGAACAGTAATCTGGATCTCTCTTATCAATCAAACCTGGCTGCCATCAATCTGCACCAAGTGATAGGTGACCCCGATCTTTATATGCGCTCGCTTGGAGCAGAGCAATGATTGCCGCCCTGATTCGTTTCTCACTCATTCAACGATTAATGCTGACGCTGATGGCGCTGGTGTTGGCTGCTACGGGCATAGCTGCATTCCAGAATTTGCCCATTGATGCCTTTCCAGATGTCTCCTCTCCACAGGTCATGATTATTGTCAAAGCGCCGGGCATGGCTCCCGAAGAGGTGGAGAGCCGCATTACCTTCCCTATTGAGATGGAAATGCAGGGGCTGGCCAAGCAGACAGTCATGCGCTCCACCACTAAAAATGCACTGGCCAGTATCATTATTGATTTTGAGGAGGATACCGACATCTACTGGGCTCGCCAGCAGGTCTCCGAGCGCCTGGCTCAGGTTTGGTACAACCTTCCAGCAGGCGTGGAGGGTGGATTGGCTCCAATCACCACACCATTGGGCGAGATATTTATGTACCGCATAGAGGGCAAGGGTTATAGCAACCGTGAACTGCGTAGCCTGCAGGACTGGCTGATCAGACCACACCTCAGAACAGTGACAGGCATTGCCGATATCAATTCCCTCGGTGGCGAGGTGCGTTCTTATCATGTCACCCCCGATCCTAAAAAACTGGTGCAATACGGGCTCGGTCTGCGTGAGCTGAAAACCGCTCTGGCAGAAAACAACCGTAATGCAGGAGGCAACCGGATCTCAATGGAGTCCGGCATATTCTATGTGCGCAGCCTTGGCCAGATTCAGAATATCGATGATATAGGCAACATCACTGTCGCCAGTCGTCAGGGCAAACCCATTCATATTCGGGATGTCGCAACGGTCGATTTGGGTGCTCTGACCCGTTACGGCGCAGTTACGGCCAACGGAGAGGGTGAAGTTGTCACCGGACTAGCGCTGCTCTCCCGTGATGCCAATAGCCGCACTGCGATTAAAGGGCTTAAGAGAGAATTGATTGATCTGCAAAAAGTGCTGCCGGAGGGGGTAACTCTCAAACCGTTTTATGATCGTAGTGAACTGGTCTCAAAATCGGTATGGACAGTCCAGAAAGCCCTCGGCGAAGCTGTGATACTGGTGTTGATTGTACTTATTATTATGCTGGGCGACCTGCGCAGTGCGCTGACTGTCGCATTGATTTTACCGCTTTCCGTGCTGTTCACGTTCACATTGATGTATCTCTTCAACATCAGCGCTAACCTGATGTCGCTCGGGGGCCTGGCCATTGCCATCGGTATACTCGTTGATGCAGCTGTCGTGGTGGTGGAAAATATTCACTCACGACTCTCCCAAAGCTCGCGGGGGGTTGATAAACTGCATACGATCTACCGTGCTACCATGGAAGTAGCTACACCGGTCATCGCCGGTATTACTATTATCATTATCGTTTTCCTACCCCTGTTCAGCCTGACCGGACTTGAGGGTAAAATGTTCAAACCACTGGCTATTACGATCTCCTTTGCATTGATTGGATCACTTATCCTTTCGCTGACGATCATCCCTGTGATGGCCAGTTTCATCATGAAACAGCACACTGGCGATCAACAGGGAGAGCAGGACGGATGGCTGGCAGGGTGGCTTAAACGCCTCTACCGACCCTTGGTGGAGCTGGCGCTTTCTTATCGCTTTTCCGCCCTTGCTCTGGCTATGGCTGGACTCGTTGGTGCTGGTTTGCTGTTTCCAAAAATAGGCAAAGAATTTATGCCCGTGATGGATGAAGGCACAACCGTCATCATCGTTGAGAAAGATTCAAACATATCACTAGAAGACTCACTGGCTATGGATGCCCCTATCCAGAAAGCGCTGATGGAGGTGCCTGAAGTGACCGGTGTGGTATCACGTACCGGCGCGGATGAACTGCGCATGGATCCGATGGGACTTTACCAGACAGATAATTTTCTAATCACCCTGCCGCGAGAGCAGTGGACACGCTCTCTGGCTGAATTTCGAGAAGAGTTGCGCCAAAAACTCGAACAATTTGAGGGCATTGATTTTGCTTTTACACAACCGATTGATATGCGTGTATCAGAGATGCTAACCGGTGTCAGGGCAGCTATGGCCATCAAGTTGTATGGGAATGATATCGACACACTTGAATCACTTTCCGCACAGATTGAGCAGAGCCTTACCGCCATCCCCGGTGCTGTAGATATATTTCGCAGTCGCCTCTCCGGTCAAAACTATCTTCAAGTCAATATGAATTCGGCTCGCATGGCACGTTATGGTATCAATGCCGAAGATATCAACAGGGCAATTGAAACAGCAGTTGCCGGCCAGGTCATCACCGAAGTGATCGAGGATAACCGCCGAACAGCTGTATTGCTGCGCTTCCCTGAAGCATCACGCAACTCACCCAAAGCAATCGGCAATCTGCTTATTGAAACGCCGAGCCGGGCTAAAGTACCCCTGCGTCTGCTGGCCGACATTCAAACAAGCAATGGGCCGGTGGAGATCTCACGCGAATCTGCAAAACGTCTGGTCGTCATTCAGGCCAATGTAAAGGGACGTGACGTGGTCGGCTTTGTGAATGAAGTACAGGCAGCCATCGCTCGGGATGTGAAGCTACCCGCCGGTTATTTTGTCACCTATGGTGGCCAATTCGAGAATCAGCAACGCGCTGCTGCACGCCTAGCTCTGGTCGTGCCGATATCTATCGTGCTGATTTTTCTGATGCTTTTCCTGACCTTTCGCTCCATGCGTCAGGCTGGCCTGATCCTGTTGAATATCCCCTTTGCCATGATCGGCGGTGTGGTCAGCCTCTATCTATCCGGGCTATATCTCTCGGTTCCGGCTTCGGTCGGTTTTATTACCCTCTTCGGTGTGGCTGTGCTCAATGGTGTTGTCATGATCAGCTATTTCAATCAACTGCGTGAATCAGGTTACAGCGTGGCTGATGCTGTACGCCTGGGAGCCGAACGCCGCTTACGTCCTGTGCTGATGACCGCCATGATAGCCAGCCTCGGTCTGGTGCCTCTGCTCACAGCCACAGGTATCGGCTCTGAACTGCAGCAACCGCTCGCCGTTGTCATTATTGGTGGATTGGTCACCTCGACCCTGCTTACCCTGATCCTCCTGCCCATGCTTTATGATTGGGTTGAAGGATATAAAGAACGCCAACTACAAACGGTCAAGGAGCTTCAAGCATGAAAAATCTGGTTCTGGTAGTACACGCTAATATGCAGAATGATCTGGCCGATCAGTTGCGCACAATCGACTGTGTCAATGACTTCACCTTCAGTGAGGTGCAAGGGCATGGCTCTCACGATGCAAAAGACTCATTCCTCTCCATGCGAGACAGGGTGGTAGGTTACTCGCCGCATATCAGGGTCGAAATTCTGCTGGAAGATAGATATATATCGGAGGTATTGGAGAAGTTACGTAGCGCTGTGAAACACAGTCGCGATCAGGGCTCCTATTGGGTCACCGATGTAGAAGGATCAGGTTTTTTGTAAAATAGTTTTGTTTATTTGTTCCAGATCACCGTGCGACCTACGATAGAAAACCCTTGCTCAACCATGCGCTTGAGTGTGGCCGGATAGAGTTTGTGTTCCTCGACTTGAATGCGCGCATGCAGACTATCGCGTGTATCGTCATCCAGCACCGGCACAATCGCTTGCGCCAGAATAGAGCCGCCATCGAGCACTTCATCCACCAGATGGACTGTGCAACCGGATGCTTTCACACCGTAGGCCAGCGCATCTTCCACAGCTTTTGCGCCGGGAAAGGCGGGCAGAATAGCCGGATGAATATTGATAATACGGCGCGGAAAACGGCGCACAAAGAAGCTGGATAAAATACGCATATAACCGGCCAAGACAATCCACTGGCAACCATGCTGATCAATTAAATCCGCGCAAGCCGCATCAAACAGAGCACGATCCGGATAATCACTCGGACTCAAATGCACGACATGCGCCACCCCTGCATCACGTGCGATTTTCAGCGCTCCGGCGCAGGCTTTATCCGAAATCACCAGACGGACATCCACCGGACACACGCCGGCTGCTACCGCTTCAAGAATAACCTTTAAATTGGTGCCGTGACCGGAGGCCATTACTGCAATGCTTTTAGAATTCATAGTTCACCCATGCTTGATTGATAGGCCGGCAATGTTACGCAACAAAGGCA
>CAYOTF010000011.1:0-24013 GCA_964406805.1 uncultured Zetaproteobacteria bacterium
CAACAAGTACACTTTATGAGCAGCTTGCCTTGCAGTCGGGCATTGTTTTATCCTCGCCCAAGGAGCCTAATTTTTTTAGCAATGACGAGATCTATGCACAGGGGATGGAGTGGTACTGGAGTCTTTTTGAGCAACCTTCCATTCAGAATGGATTGATAGGTGAGGCCAGTACGCATTATACGAAGCTGCCAACGTATCCAAATACAGTTGAAAGGATTCATAGGCATATCCCCGATGCAAAATTCATTTATGTCATGCGGCATCCAGTCGACAGATTGATATCTCATTATATGCATGAGTGGTCGCAGAATGTGATTGATTGTGATATTAATGATGCAATTACACGTTATCCGGAATTGATTGATTATAGTCGATATCATTATCAATTAGCCCCTTTTTTTGAGAGTTTCGGCCAGAACCGTGTGATGCCCGTGTTCTTTGAATCGATGCTGTCTAGGCCACAGCAGGAACTGGAGCGGATATGCAAGTTTATTAATTATAATGGGGTGCCTGTGTGGCAGGAGCTTGAGCCTCAGAATGTTTCTAGGGAAAGAATAAGACGGTTCGCGGGTTATGAGTTTCTGATCGAAAACTCCGTTATGCGATGGCTTCGTAGAGCATTGGTGCCCAAGGTGCTGAGAAGTGTAGTGAAGTCAAAGTTTTCAATGAATAAGCGCCCTGTGCTTGATGCAGCGAATATTGCAATGCTGCGTAATGTGTTTGATGAAGATCTTGCCTTGTTGGGGGAGAAACTAGGCGTTCAATTATGCTGTCGAAATTATAAAACAATTGTAAAATCAGACATGTTGGCTTGGAAATGATGAATGCACACGTAGGAACGACATCCTCTTTGCTTGGAGCTGTGGTTATTGGGCGAAATGAAGGAGAGCGGTTACGTGTCTGTTTGATGTCGTTGCTTGGTCGGATTTCTGGAGTGGTTTATGTCGATTCTGGTTCAACCGATGGCAGTATAACTCTTGCTAAATCCTTGGGCGTACCCGTGGTGGGGCTTGATTTAACAATACCTTTTACTGCTGCGAGAGCTAGAAATGAAGGCTTTTCTGAGTTGATGTGTTTATTCCCGCAGCTTGAATTCGTGCAGTTTGTGGATGGTGATTGCGAAGTGGTTGAAGGCTGGGTCGATGTGGCTCTGCAGACCCTGAATGAAAATATGGATGTTGCGATCGTATGCGGCAGAAGAAAAGAGCGCTTTCCTGAAGATAGTATCTATAATCAACTGTGCGATATTGAATGGGATACGCCGATTGGAGAGGCCAATGCCTGTGGTGGAGATGCTTTGATGCGAGTGCGAGCCTTTGAACAGGTGAAGGGCTATAATCCAAGTTTGATTGCAGGCGAAGAGCCGGAAATGTGTGTGCGTTTGCGTCAAGATGGTTGGAAAATATTGCGTGTCGATGAAGAGATGACATTGCATGATGCGAATATGCGGCGCTTTTCGCAATGGTGGAGGCGAACAGTCAGGGCTGGACATGCCTATGCGGAGGGGGCTTCAATGCATGGCGCATCACCTCAAAGGCATTGGCGTGATGAGGTGCGAAGCAATTGGTTCTGGGGGATCAGCTTTGTCTGTGTTATCATAGGCGGAGTGATTTGGCCTGTTATATTGCTGTTGTGTTTGGTTTACCCGCTTCAAGTGATGCGCATTTACAGTCGTTCTTGCTTGCATCGTTTGCCTCAGGAGCGATTGCTTTTTGCAGCCTTCTGTGTGCTTGCGAAATTGCCGATGATGTTAGGTCAGATTAAATTTTATATAAACAAAATGGCTGGTCGTGATAGCCAGATTATTGAGTATAAATGACTGATAATCAGATGCGTATAGCTTATTTCATCAACCAGTACCCCAAAGTAAGTCATAGTTTCATTCGGCGTGAAATTCTTGGGCTGGAGGCTCAGGGGGTTGAGGTCTTGCGTTATTCGGTGAAGCGCGAGGGCATTGATGCTGTTGACCCTGCTGATCTGACTGAGCTGGATAAAACCACTTATATTGCTGAACAGCAAAAGTTGTTCGTGTTGCGTGCTGTGTTTGGTTTGGCCATTACATCGCCTTGTCGATGGTTGCAGTCATTCGTATCCGCCATTCGACTAGGATTTAATTCGCATAGTGGTGTGATTCGGCATTTGATTTATTTCATCGAAGCATGTGTTTTGTTGGATAGTCTCAATCAGAATGATGTTCGACATGTGCATGCTCACTTTGGCACCAATTCCACAGCGGTAATTATGCTGGTGAAAATTCTGGGCAATATTACATATAGCTTTACAGTTCATGGGCCGGAAGAGTTTGATAAGCCGGAAGCATTGTCGCTGGGTGATAAAATAAATCATGCCGCATTTGTGATTGCCATCAGCTCGTTTGGCCGAAGTCAGCTTTTTCGGTGGTGTGATCATCATCAATGGGACAAAATATACATCGTTCATTGTGCGCTGGATGCGGATTTCCTCGACGCTGAACCCACGCCGGTACCGGATAATAACAGACTTGTCTGCGTTGGTCGCTTGTGTGAACAGAAAGGACAACTGCTCCTGCTTGAGGCGGTACGCAGAGTGAAGGCTAAAGGTGTTTCTGTGGAATTGGTGCTGGCTGGTGATGGGCCGATGCGAGAAGAAATCGAACAATTCATTAAGGAGCACGATCTGTCTGATCAGGTGCATATTACGGGCTGGATTCCAGGTGCACAGGTGTTGGCTGAAATTGTAGCCAGTCGAGCTCTGGTGCTGCCGAGCTTTGCTGAGGGCTTACCTGTCGTGTTAATGGAAGCATGTGCTTTACGCCGACCGGTCGTTACGACGTATATCGCAGGTATCCCTGAATTGATTCGACATGGTGAAAGTGGTTGGCTTGTGCCAGCCGGCTCGATTGAATTGTTGTGTGATGCTTTGTTAGCATTGATTCATACACCTGTGGATGTCCTTAATAGGATGGGTGACGCAGCATTTCAGGCAGTAAGTATTAATCATGATATTCGGATTGAATGTGCTGAATTGAAATCGCTGTTTAAGACAGCATTGGAACATTAATGGTAATATTGGCGTGGATCGTTGTTGGGGTGCTGTTAGTGCCGACGCTGGTGCTTGCAGTGGAGTGTTTTTCTGCATTTTTACCTGAACGCGGAAAGGTCAATCCGCAAAAGAAACGACCGAATTTGGCGATATTGATTCCTGCGCATAATGAGGGTTCGGGTATTGCTGAGACTCTTGCTTCAGTTATTTCTCAGATACATACGGGCGACAGGATTTTGGTTGTGGCGGATAATTGTTCAGATGATACTGCAGCGATTGCCCTTGCGGCTGGCGCATCTGTGATTGAACGAGATAATAGCACGCAATTGGGGAAAGGTTTTGCGCTTGCATATGGTCTTGATGAATTAAGCAAGAATCCACCCGACGTTCTGATTATGCTTGACGCAGATTGTCTCGTCATGGAAGACACGCTTACTAAACTGGCTGTGTCTGCAGGAATGTATGATTGCCCGGTTCAGAGTCTGTATCTGATGCATGCAGGAATTGATGCGCCGATACGACTGAAAGTTGCTGAATTTGCCTGGGTTGTGAAAAATCATGTCAGAGCTCTGGGTTTATTTAAACTTCACCTCCCATGCCAGTTGATGGGAACAGGTATGGCTTTCCCATGGCATATTATCAGCAAAGTGGATTTGGCTACTGATGCTATTGTTGAGGATATGCAATTGGGGGTGGAGCTGGCGACGAGAGGTCATGAAACACGGTTTTGTCCGGACGCGTGTGTGACAAGTTGTTTCCCAATGGGTGAGAAGGATGCTGGAACACAGCGTCGTCGTTGGGAGCATGGGCATTTGGAAATGATTACGAGACAGGCTCCGCGTTTATTAATTGCTGCGCTGCGTCAGCGCAGTCCAGGTTTATTTTTTCTTGTATTGGATTTAATGGTTCCCCCTGTTGCACTGTATTGTTTGATTATGATTTTGGCTCTTGTTGCATTTGGTTGTTCAATACTATGGATTTCTGCTGGACCATTTTTTACGCTATTGACAGGTGGCTTTATCTTCGGGTTGACGTTGATCTGTGTTCGGTTTCAATTCGCCCGGCATATTATTGGTTGGAAAGAGTGTGTTGGTATTCCAATGTATGTGTTGTCAAAAGTAGGTGTGTATATTGGTTATATCTGGTCAAAAGAATCGAAGTGGGTGCGAACCGGTCGTGATTCGAACGATTAAGGGATTAGAACTATGGTGAATGTGTTGGGGCTTTCAGCTTATTATCATGATAGTGCTGCTGCTCTCATCAGTGATGGTGAGATTATCGCGGCGGCCCAGGAAGAGCGTTTTACGCGAAAGAAGCATGATGCTGGTTTTCCCTCCCATGCGATTAAGTATTGTCTGGAAGAGGCGGGTATTGCTCTGGCCGATGTCGATCATATTGTATTTTATGACAAGCCCTTGGTGAAGTTTGAACGTCTTTTGGAAACTTATCTCGCTTACGCTCCGAGTGGGTTTCGTTCGTTTCTTTCGGCTATGCCTGTTTGGCTGAAAGAAAAATTGTATCTGAAATCAGTGTTGAAGAAGGAGCTTGCCAAGTTAGGCGATTGCAAAGCATCTGCGCTGCCTCAGTTACTATTTACCGAACATCATCAGTCTCATGCAGCTTCGGCCTTTTTTCCTTCACCATTCCAGAAAGCGGCAGTGATGTGCCTCGATGGTGTAGGCGAGTGGGCTTCCACCTCGGTCTGGCTTGGTGATGGCAACACATTAACACCGCAGTGGGAAATGGATTTTCCACATTCGCTTGGATTGCTCTATTCGGCCTTTACCTATTACACTGGCTTCAAAGTTAACTCTGGTGAATATAAACTAATGGGGCTGGCTCCGTATGGCGAAGCAAAATATGTCGATCTGATCCTGGATCACATCATGGATCTGAAAGAGGACGGTACTTTTCGACTCGATATGTCCTATTTTAATTATGCTACGGGCTTGACGATGACCAATAGCAAGTTTGATGATTTATTTGGGGCACCTGCACGCCAGTCTGAAGGCGATCTGGGACAACGGGAAATGGATATTGCCGCGTCTATTCAGAAAGTGACCGAAGAAGTGGTGTTGCGACTCGGCAAAACAGTGAAAAAAGAACTGGGAGTGAATCACCTGTGTCTGGCCGGCGGCGTGGCGCTGAACTGTGTGTCCAATGGCGAACTGCTGCGTTCAGGTGTGTTTGACGATATCTGGATTCAACCGGCGGCAGGTGATGCTGGCGGTGCGTTGGGGGCAGCCCTGTCAGTCTGGTATGAATATCTGGACAAGCCGCGTACGGCGAACCCTGAGGACAGTATGAAAGGCTCCTACCTAGGTTGTCATTACGCCGATGATGAGATCGAAACCTATTTGAAATCGGTGAGTGCATCATACAAAAAGCTTGATGATAAGGCGCTGGTGGCAGAATTAGCGGAGATTCTGGATGACGGCCATGTGATCGGGCGCATGCAGGGTCGTATGGAGTTCGGGCCTCGCGCCCTAGGTTCGCGTTCGATTATCGGCGACCCGCGCAATACTAACATGCAGTCGGTGATGAATCTGAAAATTAAATACCGTGAATCCTTTCGGCCATTTGCACCGATTGTGCGGGCTGACCGGGTCAGTGATTATTTCGATCATGAAGGTAAAAGTCCGTATATGTTGATTGTTGCACCGGTGAAGGAAGCGATTCGTTTGCCGATGACTGATGAACAAAAACAGTTGTTTGGCATTGAAAAGCTGAAGGTGCCACGCTCTCAATTGCCAGCGATTACCCATGTGGATTATTCGGCGCGCATTCAGACGGTGCATGAAGAAACCAATCCGGGTTTGTACGGCTTGCTCAAGGCATTTGATGAGCGTACCGGCTGTGCGGTGTTGGTGAATACATCATTTAATGTGCGCGGCGAACCTATCGTGAATACGCCGGAAGATGCATATCGCTGCTTCATGCGTACCGAGATGGACTATCTGGTGATTGAAAACTATGTATTGGCCAAGTCGGATCAGCCGGATTGGGAACAGAGTGATGAATGGAAAGATGAGTTTGAACTCGATTGATGTAGGGGGCGATCATGTCACATAACGAAATACCTCAGCTTGATAGCAAAGGGCTGCGCCAGTTTGGTTTGATGCTGGGCTCTATTTTCGCCGTAGTATTCGGTTTGTTGCTGCCTTGGACATGGGAGTGGCAAAACCTTCCCAACCTGCAATGGGTTGGTGCCGGAGTGATTATTATTATCTGGGCCGTGATTGCGCCGGACTCAATGCGCGGCCTGTACAATGGCTGGATGCGTGTGGCGATGGCAATCGGTAATGTGGTTAATTCGATCATTTTGGCCATTGTGTATTTTATTGTGATTACCCCGATGGGGATGATTATGCGTATGATGGGTAAGGATCCGATGCGTCGTGAATTGGATAAAAGCGTGGCGAGTTATCGGGTGATTAGTAAAGTTCGTGATAGAGATCATGTGGAGAGGCCGTATTGATGCTGGATTTATTGAAGGATTTATGGGGCTTTATGAAAGAGCGTAAGAAGTTCTGGCTTGCGCCAATAATTATTGTTTTATTGCTTTTGGGCGTTCTGGTGGTGTTTGCGCAAGGCTCTGCTGTGGCACCGTTTATTTATACGTTATTTTGAGACCGTGACATCAATAGTCTGTGAATTTCGAATAGGTAAAGTCCCTGAATTCAAATAGTGCGTGCAATTTGAAAAGCGGAACGTTCTGGGTTGCTCTTTTGCGCAAGTCGCGAGCCAGTTTGCTTGGATAAATAATCATTCAGTGATATCTGCCCGATCGCGTTCTGTTTGGTGCTGATTGACACTGTATGTGGGAGTTGTTTGTTTAGAATTAAAAACTTGGCGCAAAGTTGATATATAGGCAGAATTGCGCTTAGGTTATTGTGGTTTAAAGGTTTGAATTTAATTTTTTGTGGTGTTAATTAGGATTTTAAAAAAGAATTAGGGTAATTTGAGATATATCCGCTATTGTTAGGTGCAGGATGGCTAATGCTTAGGTGGGCTATCCATTAGAGTTGAGTTTTGATGATGATAAACGGGAAAACCATCTGCATGGTGGACAGAGTGCACCTAACGGCTTCAAAAAGTATATTCGTGTATGCAAAAGAGGGATAGTAACATGTATTTTTTCAGGCCGATTACCTTGGTTTTAGCTTTGTTGGTTCAACCGACGCTTATGTTAGCGGAGGTGACAGAAATGGATGTGCTGGATTCCCCATCGGTATCTGTTGATACAAAAACAGTCCCTCTGTCATCGTCGCATCAAATTTCTGAAACACCTGTGCCCGATAAGCAAAATCCTTTTGTTACGCCCCTTCCTAAAAAGAAGGCAGTAAACGCCTATCCTCTGGATGTAGGTGATAAAATAGAGATCAAGGTTTTTGGACAGGATGATTTGAGTCTGAGTACGCGTTTGGATGAGTCTGGAGTCATCAATTATCAATTTTTGGGAGAAATCCCGGCAGTCGGCATGACGACTACAGAATTGGAACAATTAATCACTTCAGGTTTAAAGCGTGGGTATTTGGTGTCGCCGCATGTCAATGTGTCAATTGTAGAATACCGGCCTTTTTATATTAAAGGTCAAGTGAAAAACCCGGGTTCATATCCTTATCAGCCGGGGCTCACTCTTGCTAAGGCAATTACGATTGCAGGCGGCTTTTCCGAATTTGCCACTGAGAATCATATTATGGTTGTTCGGGGGGAAAACAAAAAGCAGCGTAATTTAAGAATTTTTTTGCAAGAGATAGTTTATCCCGGTGATACCATCACAGTGAATGAAAGCATGTTTTATATTGATGGTGAAGTAAATAACCCGGGGAAATATCCACTTCATGGTGCATTGACCGTGCGTGAAGCGATTTCTCTGGCTGGCGGGCTGACCGAGCGTGCATCTGTGGATGATATTTATACTAAAACAGGGAAAGGGGCTCGGATAAAGGTTGGACGTGACAGTGAAGTACGATCTGGTTCTTCGATTATTATAGAACAGAGCTTTTTTTAGAGGGAGATGGGTTTGAGTGATATAACAAGTGAAGATAGTGGTGGTCTGGATTTAAGCCATTACTGGAATGTGATCTGCTTGAAAAAATGGTGGATTATTGTTTTTTGCGTGATTATTACTGCTTTGGTTGCCGGGTTCGTTAGTAAAATGAAACCAGTATACAGTGCTACTGCTGAATTGTTGATTGAAACCAAAAAAGTTAATGCTATCGCAATTCGGGATGTATATGGAATAGATAACAACTCGTCATTCAAAGTTGACCTTTATCGTACCCAAATGAGATTGCTGCAATCGCGGCAGTTAATCGAGAAAGTGATTGACCGCCTGAATTTATCTCAGAGACCTGAGTTTAAAGCTGAGGATGATAGCAAGCCGTCGTGGTTGGAGTTTTTGATGGGCGGTGAACAACAACCGCAGCAAACTGATGCCGCTTTGAGAGAGGATATTGTTCATAAAATCAGGCAACATCTTATATTGACGAATGTATCAAGGACAAGTTTGCTGGATATTACATTCGAGTCCGAATATCCTGAACTTGCAGCCGAACTGCCCAATACGCTGGCTCAGGTTTATATTGAGTCGAATCTGGAGCTGCGTAACCAGAAAACATTAAAAGCGACAGCCTGGATGCAGGAGCGAACAACAATCCTGAAGAAAAAACTGGATGATGCTCAAAATGAGCTTCAGCGCTTTATTGAGAAAGAAAAGTTGGTTAATATCGGTTCGAATGGACAAGAGGGCGTTGGGGTGCTGGCATCTGACGAACTTCGGGATTTAACCAAACGAGTTGTTCGGGCGAAGCTTAATGTTTCGGAGCTGGCTCTTGAATATGGTGAAAAACATCCAAAATTGCGGGCGGCTCGTGAGGAGTTGGCGAGGTCAGAATCAAGATTGTGGGCTGCGAAGAAGGAAATTCGTGCTTTGGGTCGGAAAAATGTCGGATTGCAGGCGCTGCGAAGCAATGTCGAATCAGCCAAGGCTTTGTACGAGAAGTTTTTTAATCGCACCAACGAAGCCCTAGAGGCTGCAACACTGGAGTCGGAAAACGCGCGTTTGGTTGAATCTGCAATTGCTCCAGTCTTGCCAATCAAACCGAATAAGCCAAAGCTGGTTGTTGCCGGGTTCGCAGCGTCATTGTTGCTGGGGATCTTTATAGCTCTCATGCTGGATATGATGAACGCGACGATTAGAAGCGTTAAAGATGTTGAGGATAGACTCCAGCAACCCATACTGGGCCTATTGCCTATTTTGAAAGTACGTAGGGGTAAACAACCGAATGTTGCATCTGCTATGGTGGATGCTGTGAATGCGGTTTTTTCGGAGGCGATGTCCACCATTCGAACAGGCCTGATTCTTTCCGGACTGGATAATCCGCACAAAGTGATTCTGTTGACATCATCTGTGCCGGATGAAGGTAAAACGACGGTTGCGATCAGCCTTGCTATTTCTTTAGGTCGTATGGAAAAAGTGCTATTAATCGATTCGGATATGCGGCAACCATCCATTAATCGTTGGTGCCGCATTGAGAGAAACAAACTCGGTCTTTCAGACTTTGTCGCAGGTGGAGCAACTCTGAAAGAGTGTATCGTCAAGCGTGACGACATGGGTATTGACTTGCTTGTTGCAGGGCGCTGTCCGCCGAACCCATTGGAATTGCTCTCATCTGAACGGTTTGGTAGATTGTTGAATGTATTGGAAGGGCATTATGATAGAATTATTATTGATTCACCGCCTGTTCAAGCTGTCAGTGATTCTCTGGTGCTGTCGCAATATGCTAAATCGGTGATCTATGTGGTGAAGGCAGAAGCAACACGAACAAGTGTTGTCAAAGCAGGTATCCAGCGTTTGCAGAAATTTAATGCCCCGATTACAGGTGTTGTTTTGAATCAGGTGGATACGAAAAAAACCACAAAATATGGTGATGAGTATGGTGGGTATTTTGATCAATATGGTTATGGTGCCAAAGCTGTAATTGATGATAAAAGTGCATAGGTTGAAATAGGCCATGCTGTTTTAGAATCAGTTGTAGATCCCTTGTACATTCATGTTTGGAGTTAGATAGTCAAACATGAATGTCCCCTACGGTTGTTGTAGAATATTCAATGTAAAAACGATATCGCCTTTGCTTCGACTCACGCTGAGTTTGATGATTAAAATATAGGTTTATTTAGAAAGTGTGCCTGTGAAGGGTTCGGCTCTCCAAGAGTTCCGATGGAATCATGTTAAAGGGTCTTCTATCCTATGCTTTTGGCATCCCTTCAGGCTACTAATTATGGAAATATGGCACAGTTAGGTTTGTTCTTACTTACTGGAAAGGAACATCACTTTCGTGGTAGCGTAGCTGGGTTGTCATCTGTTTCTTTGCTTATTAATGGGGGCTGCAGTGCCTGCCACTCATGTCGTACGATTATATTATTCTATCTGTAACAAAACCTTGTGAAAGTGGTTACTTTCATTTTTTATTCGCAATATGGGTAGTTCGAAATTGAAAACAGCAACGGCAAAACAACGCTTTGGGCAGGTGCTGCGGGCGATTGATGCTATTGCGGCCAACGATCAATTGGCTTTTCTGACCACGCAGCGGGTATCGCGTCAATCGGGTATTTCTGATGGTGTGTTGTTCCGCTTATTCCCTAGCAAAGAAGCTATGCTGACCAGCTGGTTGCAAACGCGCGCTGAATCACTGCGTTTGCTGCTCGAAGGCATGCCTGCTGGGCGCAGTGGTTTGATGTATCTATTGCAACAAGTGCTGAAGCAGGACCAGATGTTGAGTGTTTTATGTTGTCAGCCGATGGATGCACCGCATCTACGCCAGCAATTGGAATCATGTCGCAGTCAATTTTATCGTGTGATTGAAATCAAAATCGAATTGTTAAGTTCAGTACCTATCGGTGTGACACCCGCAGTGTTAACCGATCATTTGATTCAACGTATATATCGCGCCTGGAATCCGGAAAACCCGGACAGGGACAGGCAAAAGGAGCTCCTGATGAGCCAATTACCATGGGAAAAAAAGGAAACGAATCATGATATGTTTCCCGATCAAGACGTTTTGCAACGCATGGCGTTGAACGATAGTGGTTTTGTATTTGATCCGCTTAATGGCCGTAGCTTTTCAGCCAATGCAGTGGGGTTGTATATCTTGCGCTTTTTGCAACACAGTGATGATCTGGATGCTTTGATGGCCAGTATCGATGCTGATTTTGATGTGAAGCCGAGCGATGTGCAACTCGATGTAACTGAATTCTCTGCAGGGCAATTACAATGATTCCATCAAGGCATACAAGCAGGCGCTGGATCGAAACCAGCGTTCCTTTGATGCCCGTCTGGGTATTGGGCTGCCGCTTATGGCACAGCAACGCTGGAGTGAGGCATCGCGTTATTTGAAGCAGATATTAGCCCAGTCACCGCATCATTATTATGCGAACCTACGTTTATTGGCTTGTGAAGAAGGCTTAAGGAAATGGGATAGGCTGGTCAAACACAGTTTGACGCTTGCCGCCTATTACCCTTCTGATGCATCGTCGCTGGTATATCTGGCACGCGCTTATGCCTGGCAGGGTAAACATCAACTGGCAAAAAATGCCTATCAGCGTGTGCTGGTGCGTATTCCCGGTCATTTGGAGGCGACGCGCTTTTTAAACCAATAATATCCGATGCAAATCGGAGAATTATTTTTTACCCAGCGGGTGCGCTGCATTGACTAGATCATGCAAGCGGGCTTTGCTGACATGGGTGTAAATCTCGGTTGTTGTGACATTGGCATGCCCCAATAGCATTTGCACAGCGCGCAAATCCGCCCCATGATTGAGCAAGTGCGTGGCAAAAGCATGGCGCAGGGTATGCGGTGAAGGCTCGGGATGGATGCCAGCGCTTTGTGCGTGAAGTTTGATACGCTGCCAGAAGTTCTGCCGTGTCATGGCTTTGCCGCCACGGCCGGAAAATATAAAAGAGGATTCTGCGGGACGCATGGCGAGCCATGTATTCAGCCAGTGGGCGGCCTCTTCACCAAAGGGAATCAGACGCTCTTTGTCGCCCTTGCCAGTCACGCGCAATAAGCCTGCCGCCATATCGATATTGGCCAGGCTCAAGCTGACCAGTTCGCTGACTCGTAGCCCTGTCGCATAGAGTAATTCCAGCATGCAGCGGTCACGCACACCGATATTCGTAGTGGTGTCCGGCGTATCGAGCAGATTTTCGACATGCTGTTCGCTGAGTAATTTGGGTAAGGGGCGGCTTTTACGCAGTTTCGGTAAATGGCGGGTGGGTTGATCCTCACGCATGCCCTGCTCCTGCAAATAGTTGAACCAGGTGGATAGCGAGCAGCGACGGCGTTGAATGGTGCTCTCCTTTAAACCGCTGCGTCGCAAGGATGCCAGGTAATTTATAATCGCAGTCTGATCGGCGTGGTGTAAATCGGATGTTTGTGATTGCAAAAACGCTTCGGCATGCAATAAGTCGGAGCGGTAGGATGCTGTGGTATTTACAGACCAGCCACGCAACATGGCCAGCCTTTGCAATAAACCGGTAATGCTTTCTTCGTTCTCCAGTACTGTCTCCATGCTTGGCAATAGTATAGAAAATGTTTGATTTCCATAGTGCGAATGTGGTTGTGGCTGCTATGAGCATGGTGGCAATCCGAGTTGCTGCTTGTTAGCTTGCGACTCGAATTTAATTTATCAATGAAGTGAGGAATGACTCATGGCTTTTGTTGTCACCCAGTTATGTAAAGATTGTGTAGATAGTGCTTGTGTTGCGGTATGCCCGGTAGACTGTTTCTACGAACCGAAAGAAGTTTCGGATGCAACCCCGAACATGCTTTATATCTCACCGGAAGAATGCATCGATTGCGCAGTTTGCGAGCCGGAATGCCCGTGGGAAGCGATTTATCCGGAAGAAGATGTGCCGGAAGTGTTTGAATCCGACATCGAATTGAATGAAGCGTGTGATTCGAGCCGCGAAGCTTTTGATTTGGCCGAAGTACATGATCACACACCACCAACAGCCGAAGAAATTGCCGCCAATAAAGCAAAATACGGTCTGTAATCACGCATAAGGTTGTTTTTTTAAGCGCATGTGCGGGCTGCTGCACATGCGCTTTTTTGTACCCCCCTGCCCATGAATAGACGCCATGAATCAACGCCATGAATGAAATCCATCAAAAACCAGCTTTGCTTGGCATGAGCCATAGCGATTTGCTTGAACTGTGCCAGCAGGCTGGAGTCAAACCGGTGCATGCGGATCATATTGTCGCTTCGGTGTTCCGTTATTACCAAAGTGATATTGCTGAAATCCGTGACATTCCACAGGTATTAAAAAGTTATCTGATGGAACATGTTTCGATGCTTGATCCGCAATGCTCAGCCGAGCAGGTGGCTGCCGACGGTACACGCAAACTGGTCTTGACCATGGCGGACGGCAAAGCTGTGGAAACGGTGTTGATTCAAGGTTCCAATCGTTTAACCCAGTGTATTTCAACACAAGTGGGCTGTGCGGTGGGCTGTACCTTTTGTCTGACCGCGACAGGTGGCTTAACACGCAATTTAACGGCGGCTGAAATGGTGGCCGAAGTATGGGCTGGACAGAAGCTCAGTAATCAACATATCAGTAATATTGTCCTGATGGGTATGGGTGAGCCCTTGCACAATTATAATGCCGTGGCACAGTTTTTGGAGATTGTGACTGACCCCAAAGGCATGGCCTTTTCACCCAATCGGGTGACGCTGTCCACATCGGGCATGGTGCCTGCGATTTATCGTATGCTGGAGGATCAACTGCCGTGCAATCTAGCCGTATCGCTCAATGCGACGACCGATGAAGTACGGGATAAAATTATTCCGATCAATCGTAAATATCCGATTGCCACACTTATGCAGGCGGTGCGTGATTATATTCAAGCCCGTGGCAACAAACGTGTGCTGATCGAATATGTGATGCTTGCCGGCATCAACGATAGTCTTGAGGATGCAAAGCGTTTGTGTGCCCTGCTTGATGGCCTGCAGTGCACGATTAATTTATTGCCCTTTAACCCGTATCTGGGAGCTTCTTTTGATCGCCCTTCGGATGCTGCGGTGAGTGCTTTTCAAGCGGTATTGGTTGAGGCGAAGTTGATTGCGATTATCCGCCAGTCGAAAGGACGCGAAATTTCAGCGGCCTGTGGCCAGCTGATCACAGAAATCAAAAAAGGAGAGACATGAAATTCATCGAAGAGTTTATTAAAAAAGAATCGGCTAGCGGTATTATCTTGATCCTGGCTACCTTTTTTGCGTTAATTTTGAGCAATACCTTTCTTTCGCCCTGGTATCAATCCTTTTTGCATATTCCTGTTGAGATTCGTGTGGGCGCTCTGCATTTGGACAAATCACTCTATCACTGGGTTAACGATGGCCTGATGGCTATTTTCTTTTTATTGATTGGATTGGAAGTTAAACGGGAGTTACTCGAAGGGCATTTATCATCCATGCGTCAGATTGCCCTGCCGGGTATTGCTGCGCTTGGCGGCATGCTGGTGCCGGCGATGATTTATTTGGCGTTTAATGCCGGTGATCCGATTGCAGTCAATGGCTGGGCTATTCCGACAGCAACCGATATTGCTTTTGCTCTGGGTATTTTATCACTGCTCGGAAAGCGGGTGCCGGTATCACTGAAGATCTTTTTGATGGCTTTGGCCATTATCGATGATCTGGGTGCGATTGTGATTATCGCGCTGTTTTATACCACGGATTTATCGACCCTTTCGATTATTGTGGCGGCTCTATCCTTGCTGACACTGGTTGCCCTGAACCTGTTTGGTGTGAGCAAAAAGGCGGCTTATTTTGTTGTAGGCATCATACTTTGGGTCAGTGTGCTTAAATCCGGTGTGCATGCTACTTTAGCCGGTGTGGCGCTGGCTTTTACCATTCCTTTGCATGCCAAAGATGAACATGGCCAAAGCATATCACCGCTCAAGGATATCGAGCATGGCCTGCATTTCTGGGTTGCATTTTTTATCCTGCCGTTATTCGCCTTTGTGAACGCAGGTGTTGATGTGACTCAGATTTCTCTGCAACAAATGAGCGGTTCCGTGCCCATGGGTATCATGCTCGGTTTGTTTATTGGCAAGCAGCTTGGTGTGTTTGGGTTTAGTTGGCTGGCTATCAAGTTCAAACTGGCCAGCTTGCCGGAGGGCAGCAATTGGCGGCAATTGTATGGTGTGTCGGTATTAACCGGTATCGGCTTTACGATGAGTCTGTTTATTGTGTCGCTTGCCTTTGAAGATGATCAGTTGTTTCAATTTACCGATAGACTAGCCATTTTGATCGCTTCTTTTATATCCGCCATCGTGGGTTATTTGCTGCTCAAAACGAACAAACGCACATCGTAAACGGCTCATTTCAAATACTGTTTTAATTGATCCAAACTCGTTGTGGGTTGGTTGCATTGAAAATTTTCGCAGACGTAGGCGGTCACTTTGCCATCAATGGCTGTTTGCCCCTTGGTAAAGGGAGCCAATGCCTCGATGGCTGAATCGTGCCATAATACCACCGTATCAGGGCGGTAAGCCTGCTCAATCAGATGCAGCATGTTTTGAGCAGCCGTTGATGTTTTATCACCGGCCAGCACGATTTCTTTGCCACTGCTTTCAGCCAGCAACACTGCAGAGAGCATGTGCAATACGCCGCTGGGTGCACGTTTGGCGGTGGCTGCAAAATGCTTGGCCAATGTTGCTGCTTCGGCTTCGAGGCTTGCATCACCGGTTAAGCGGGATAAACGCAGCAAATTGTGCATCGCGACTGCGTTACCGGATGGCAGCGCGCCATCAAATATCTCCATCGGGCGGGCAATCAAATCGTCATTCTGAACCACCTGATAAAAGCCACCATCCGAGCCCTTGAATTGCTTGAGCATGGTGGCATTGAGTGCCAAGGCTGTTTTTAACCAGCGCGGTTCAAAGCTTGCTTCATAAAGCTCGCTCAGTGCCCAGACCATCGAACTGTAATCTTCCAATTGGCCATCGATTGCAGCCTTGCCAGCTCGCCAGCGGTGCAGCAATCCTCCTTTATGATCAGACAAGTGCTGCAGGATGAAATCAGCGGCTTTAGCTGCTGCTCGGATATAACGCGGTTCATCCAGAAAACGCCCGGTGATGGCAAGCGCTGCAATGCTTAGACCGTTCCAGTCGGTTAATATTTTATCATCGCGAAAGGGACGCACACGCAGGGCACGCACGGACATGAGCTTTTCGCGATCCGCTTGAAAATGCGCGAGCTCAATCGCTGCGACACGATGCAGAATATTCTCACCTGTTTTCTGATGTGTGGCCTCATCGGAGAAATTACCATCCTTGCTCACCCCATAAGCCTGCATAAAGGCATCGGCACGTTTACCGAGGACAGTACGAATCTCTGCTGCCGTCCAGACATAGAACTTGCCTTCCACACCTTCCGAATCCGCATCCTCGGCAGAATAAAATGCTCCGCCATCATCACGCATATCACGCAGCAGATAATCCGCAATATCGCGAGCTGTATCGGCAAAGCTGGCATTGCCGGTGGCGCGATACGCTTCTGCGTAGCTCATCATCAGCATGGCTTGATCGTAGAGCATTTTTTCAAAGTGCGGCAGCAACCAGTTGGCATCAGTGGAATAACGATGAAAGCCACCGGCCAGTTGATCATGAATGCCACCGCGCTGCATGGCGATTAAGGTTTTCTCGACCATGCTGATGGCTTCCGGCTGGTGTTTTAATACGCCATAACGCAGCAAAAAGAGTAAGCGTTGTGGGCTTGGGAATTTGGGCGCATCACCAAAGCCGCCATGACTGACATCAAAGCGCTTGGCAGTGTCGATATAAGCTTGATCAATCAAGCTCAGATCGAAATCGGGCGTTTTTGCATTGATTGAAACCGATGTTGCAGTATGATCCATGCTACGCTGCAAGGCTTTCGCAATTGAATTGGCTGATGCCTCAATGCGTGGCCGATCCTGCTGCCACATGGTACCGACACGTTCGGCCAGTTCCATCAAGCCCATACGTCCAAAGCGACCGTTCTTGGGCAAATAAGTGGCAGCAAAAAATGGTTTTTTATCCGGTGTGAGCAGTAGATTCAATGGCCAGCCACCACTGCCATTGAGCATTTGGGCGGCATGCATATATACCGCATCAATATCCGGCCGCTCCTCGCGATCCACCTTGATGGCGATAAAATAACGATTGAGTAGCTCAGCCACCTGCGGATCTTCAAACGACTCATGCTCCATCACATGGCACCAGTGACAGGTGGAATAACCGATGGACAGAAAAATCGGTTTATCCTGCAAGCGAGCCAGAGCAAACGCATCGTCACCCCAGGCCATCCAATTCACTGGATTATGTGCATGCTGTTGCAAATAAGGGCTGGATTCATGAATCAGGGCATTGGTATAAGTATGCTGGTCTTTCTTCACAAGCGCCTCCTGACTGGCGGCGACGGTTATCAATAGCATTGAGCAGAACCACGCTGCAATCAACTTAGTCAATGCGAGTCTCTTTCCGAATTGCAAACGACAACGCTTCGCCCGGCTCATCACCGAGACAGCAGACCGAATGCCAGACGCAGTTTTCTAAATTAGCCTGTGGCATCAGCAATACATCGCCAGGATGCAGGATATGGGCAAATCCCCGCTTACACAAATGCTCGATAAACGCCGGACAGCGATCCATGATTGCTTCGATGATCTCATGATCGGGTTCTTCCATATAATCGGATAGCGCCATGCGATTCTGCAATAAGCGTTGCAGACTGGCCTGATCCGTGTGATTGGGTAGAATCGAATCAATGGCCGCTTTATGGGTTGGCTCATTGCAAAAGTCGATCAATTCATCCATCAATCGCGGTTTGCTCAGCGCCAGCCAAAACGTGCTGCCGGAGAGTTGCGCGAATACCACGCCATCGTGGCCGCGCTCCACATCATGATGCATTTGAGCGCCGCCGCCGGGCGCATTAAAATACACAATGCGCTCCACAAACGCCGGAGCAGCAGCAAGCACATCCCGAAACAGCGCCAGCAGTTGTGGGTTGTGGGTGAGAATCGCAGATTCCGGAAACAGGGCATCGCACAGCTTCCCTGCCCAAAACTGACGCAGCGGATCTGCCGCCACATCTTCCATAGCTTCCATGCCAAACGAAAAGCGGAAACGCAGTGACGTATCATCATCTAAAAACGACAACCATGAAGCTTTGCACCATAAATCTTCGGCAATCGACTCGCCCTCACCACGCTGCTGATGCTTGCCGACGGCATCAAAATAAACTTTTTCAATGCCCTGTTCATCGTGTTCTTCCATCGATGATGCCAGCAACTGCAACACATCACCTAATCGTTCAGGGTAAGGTGCTTGATCCAGATGCGGTGAAAGATCGGCGGATGCAAGCACTGCTTGCATCAAGCTGTGCGACTGCTTGATTTCAGTCTGCCAAACATCGGTATTTAATAAACCGGGCAGCATCATGGCCTGATGTGCCTGCCAGCCTGAGACGACTTCAGCTGCACTCGGTGATGTGGGGCGTGTGTTTTGCTTTACCGCACCGAGCTGAAAGCCGCGCCGGATAATGGTCTCAAAACCGCTGTTGTTTGTATCGTTTGAATAGTCAATGCTCATGGCTCTTACCTGGGACCTGCTTTTAATACTTCAGCAGGCATTTGCTCTACGAAGGGGGTGAAAGCTGTTTTAAATTTTTCAGCCAGAAGCCTGGCAGCAGCACTATAATGATGTTCATCATCCTGATTGAACCAGGTATTCATCGGATCAAGTTGATCGGGCATTTGCAAACCGAAAACGGGGTGCGTTTGGTAATCAAGGTCATTTAGATTTCCATTTAGTGCCGCATTGAGCAAGGTGCGAGTCAGTCCGATGCTCATGCGTTCACCAATGCCTGCAGGACCTCCGCTCCAGCCGGTATTGAGTAACCAGCACTGAACGTTGCCATGGCGTACTTTTGCACCCAATATCTTTGCATAAACCGCAGGCTGATGTGTCAGCAGGGGCATGCCGCAACAGGGGCTGAATGTGCTTTCGGGTTCCGCTCCGGCGCTTGCATGTGAAGCATAACCCAGTAAATAATAATACATCACTTGCTCAACGCTTAAACGCGAAATGGCCGGTAACACGCCAAATGCATCACAGACCAGTAAAACCAAATGTTTGGGGCTGTTCAACATGGTCGGAGCGGGATCGCCTTCACTGGAGGCAATAGCAAAAGTTGCGCGGGCATTGTGACTTAGGGAGGGCTCGTCAAAACAAATCTGGCGATGCTGCATGTCCATGCTGACATTCTCTAAAATCGAGCCGAACGCCTGGCTGGCTGCATAAATAAGCGGCTGGTTATCGGCATCGAGCTTGTTGACCCGGGCATAACAACCGGCCTCGAAATTGAAGAGATGCTGCTCATTCCAGCCTAAGGCATCATCGCCAAGTATGTGCTGTGCTGGTTCCGATGCAGATACCGAAGTAGAATTAGAATTAGAATTAGAAGTAGAAGCCAAGGCTGTTTTACCGCTTGTCTCAGGGCCTAGCAGAAGTGCAGTGCCACCATCTTCAGCGCTGTAAACAGCCGCATGCAAGGGCAGGGCATCGCTATCTGCCAAGGCATGCGCCATCATGGCAAAAACGGTGCTTTTGATTGTTCCCGCATAGGCTGTGCCGCCGATCAAGGCGATGCGTAAAGCAAGATTTAATACCATAAAGGCTTCGCCATTCGTGCCGTCGCGGCTTGGCACGGCACAAAAATGCGCGGCATAAATGAGGGTGAAGGGTGGCTGTTGAGCATCGCTGCTTTGGGTGGGGGCGGAGCAACTGGCAAACATCGTCTTGGCAAACAAAGCATGCCATGCATGCTGGCTAATCAGGCGCATGGGCTGATCGTAGCCGGATTGCGCTGCGATGAGACAATCTTCGACATACACTTCTCGCCCAGCCAGATAACTCCGCATGCGATCAAACAGCGCTTCAAACTCTGCTTCGGACAGATGCTGTTGAAATTCGCCATGTTCGGCATGGCAGTCAATCAGTGGATCATCCACAATATATTTATTTTTCAATGATGGATCACTGTCGTGTGCATGACGCACCAGCAATGCTCCATCACGGGTCAAGTGGGCTTCTTTATTGCGTAAGGCATGTTCATACAGCGTGGCGGTCGGTAAATTCAACCATGCATGGTCAAGGTTGTTCAACGCCAGAGGACTTCTAGCGAGCTCTTCCGCGATGCCTGTCATATAGGAATGCTCATGTAATGCTCATGTAAGGCATGCTGCATGCGCTCCTTGCTGTTGCCGGATCATTGTATGCTGTTGGTGCGATTGAAACAACGCTGCTCAACCATAAAATAACCGTGCTTTGATGGTTGTTGGCGATAGCGCAATTGAATCGTATCGCTGGAACTGAATGTTTGGCTGGTACCGAAGACGACCATTTCCTGATGGGTCAGAGCAGAATCTTCAGGGTATTCGATGTCGATGACATGTTCGGACTGCCAATGAATGATTGCATCAAAACCCTGTTGGAATGAAAAACTGGCCATGTCGGTATCGATGGCATTGCCGCGTTTGCGGATATTGAGTTTCATTTCATGGTTGATGGGGTTGTCGCCGTGTGAAACACGGTAAAAGGTGGCTATTTTATCACCCGACGGCGATGGGCATTCAAACATCACATCCGTTTTTTCACTCAGGCCACACGCACTGAGCAGTACGACCAAGCCAATGCTTAAAATGATTTTCATGTGTTCTGCATCAAACGTGTAAACTCATGTTCAACACGCTCGAGACAATCTTCGACTGCCACGCCGTCAAAATAGTTGCCAATCAGCGCCAACGGTTGCCCGGCCAGAGCTGCATCCAAGGCCTGGGTCAAAGCATGATGCCCTATATCGGGAGCGGGCAAACGATTGGTTTTGTGAAACACATGCGCTAATGCTGACGGTTCGACCTGCAATACTTCACAGATACGTTGTATTTTTTCATGCTCATTGCATAAACCCGGCTTAAAATGGAAGGTGAAGCCACGCCAGCGTGGATGGGCAATAAAATCACGTGAAACGGCGGAATAAAAATCACCCTCGACGGCAATCACGCCTGCGATGGCTTGCAAGGCTAGGTCTTTTTTATCGATGACTACGGCAACCGATTCGATCTCCACTTCATTCACCCATGTTAGCTGCTCTGCGATATCAGGGTGTGCATGTTTTAAAAGCCGTGATGCAGCCAACGCTGGTGTGGCACAAACCAGTTTCGCGGCATGAAAAATGTGGTCGGCTGTTTCGATACGATAGCCCTGATCGTAGTGCACGGCGCGAATATGTTGATCGTGTTTGACCGTCAGCGGGGCTTCCAATGCATCAATAATATCACTTAAACCTCCTGCGAAGGTATAACTGCGCGTAATGGATTTATCGCGTGGGCGTTTGCGAAACAGCATATCTGCCGGCACATCAGCGACCGGCTGACAGAGTACGGCAGCCAAAGCATGCTGGAATACATCCTGATAATTTTTTGAGCCGACCAGTCGGCCATAATAATCAGCGACCGAGCGATCATCTTTGCGGAGTGAAAAAATACGCCAGGCATGGCGTATCAATTCAAAAAAGTGCAAACGGGACGGAATAGAACACATTGTTTTATCGACCCATAAACGATAACGCAGCTTTTCACGCGGCTTGAGCGCGTTAATCATATCGAGTCGCTTTAAGATACTCAGTAAACGAGCATAGGAATTAAAACAGGTGTGGGTGCCCAGTTCCAGCCAGAAATCCTGCCCATCATCAGCGACCTGAGCCGAATGAAAGCAGCCCCCACTATGTGCTTCTTTTTCCAGTACCAATACATTCAAGCCCTGCTGCTGCGCTTCAAAGGCCATCGCCAATCCGCTAATGCCCGCGCCAATTACAATCATTTCGTAGTCTGTGTTCATGACCCGACTCCAGCACCTCAGCGCGGGGAGTGCAATAGTCTCTTCGCTTGACTCAATCAAATCTCCTTGCCTCCTGTCCGCATGCCGCTGACCCTGCCCATACATGCTGTGAGCTATCATTCGAGCCCCAAATTTATATCATGCAGGGTTATAGTAGAACCTAGATCCTGCAAGTGCTCGCACACACATAGCGCAACCCCTTGATTCATCTAGCATATCGAAAAAGCATTCATCACCAATAAGGTGACAGCATGTTTTTTCAATACGCTATATAAACCAAGTCCTTACACGCTGCACGCACGATCACTTGTAGAATCTAGGTAGAAATAAAGTCTGGGGGATTGTTGAGTCTTGAATCATTTATTATCGAAATTTGAAGCGGAACTCGATGTTGTCATTGCACGGCAATTATCCTCATCGGTTGTGATTGCGATGGTGATTGCCGCACTCATGGCAGCAGCATTATGGGATAGTTTTGAGTATCAAATTGTCTACTGGCTGATTGCGCTACTCAGCGTATCTTGTTTGCGCCTTGGTTTTGGCTATTTGCCCGGCTTAACAGTATACGAGAAGCGGGTTCAACTGCCGCTCACACTCATCACAGCGCTGATATGGGGAGCAAGCGCGCCATTGTTTCTCTCCGCACTCGATGTCGAGCAGCAAATGCTGCTGATTTTAGTTTTGATCGGTATCGTGGCCGGCAGCAGCAATTCCTATGCTGGCCGTATGTCGCTTTTTTATGCGTTTATGTTGCCGATTTTGATTCCTCTGGCCAGTTGGTTGTTTCTCCAGGAGGGTCAAGCATATACGACGGTCGGCTTGATTATTGTGCTGTATGTTCTGGCCTTATCCATTTACACGCGACGTAATACTGAGCTATTAAAAACCAGTATCATGCAAAACAATCAATTGGCCGATGAAATCAGTCTGCGCAAAGCGCATGAGCAACGGCTCGAATTGCAGCAACGCATTCTCGATGCTATTGCTCGTCACCGTGGCTCATTAAACGATATTCTTCATGTCATTGTGCAGCAGATTGAAGCCTATAAACCAGAGATGAGTGCGTCGGTATTATTGCTCAGCGAAGATCATCAGCAACTCAAGCTGGGGGTTTCTCCGAGCCTGCCTGCCGAATGGAATGCGATGATCGATGGGCTTGAAATCGACCTGACAGCCGGGACCGATGCTTTTCGTAATGAACGAACCATCACATGTGATATTGCTAGCGACCCATTATGGCAAGACTTGCGCAGCACAGCCCTGGCATTGGATTTAAGAGCCTGCTGGTCGGAACCGGTGCGTGATGCCAAGGGTACTTTGCTCGGTGTTTTCAGCATGTATTTCTCCGATATACGCCAGCCTTGCGATGAGGATCTGCGCTTCATTGAACACATTGCCAGCCTGACCAGCATCGCCATTGATAACTATTACAACCGCATCAAACTGGATGCCGCCCGCCAACAACAAGCCGAACTCATGGATACCGTCAAACACAGCTCGGATCTTATTTATGTTTATGATCTCGGTGGTGTAATCAGCAGCGCCAATGAGGCCAGTAAACGTGCGTTTGGTGATGAAATAGTTGGTAAAAATATTGCCAGTATTGTTGCTCCGTATCATTTACAACTGGCGCGCACGATGATTCAGCAAAAATTAGACAGCGGTAAAAATACCGTTTATGAAATTGATGCCATTGATTTTCACGGCATACTCCATCATCTGGAAATCAATTCCAGCCTGATTGTTCGCGACGGTAAAGCGGTTGCTTTCAGTGGCATCGCGCGGGACATTACGTTGCGTAAAAAAGCGGAAGCAGAATTGGCGTTACTGGTGCAGGCCATTGATGCCTGCCATGAATCCATCATCGTACTCAATGCAGAGGGTAAAATTGAATTCGCCAATCCGGCTGCAGCAGTGTTGTACCAACAGCCATTGGAACAAATGATGGGGGTTAATGCTGCGCTATTACGCGGCGGCAGCATCGGTGATGATACCTATCGGGATATCCTTGCTTGCATTAAGCAGGGGAACGCCTGGTGTGGTGAATA
>CAYOTF010000012.1:0-23830 GCA_964406805.1 uncultured Zetaproteobacteria bacterium
TTGGTGATAGTGTGCCACGCGCATAACCAGAACGATCCATCGATTGGGCGAAAATCGTATAAGCTCGATCATCTGGAATATCGACGATGACATCATACGTCTCACCCGATCCAATGCGCAGTTCATCCACCACCACGGGTTCCACCGCTTGCCCGTCGGTGGAAATGACGTTCAACTTCAAGCCCGGAATCCGCACATCGAAAAAAGTAGCCGTCGCCGCACCAATAAAACGCAAGCGGACCCGTTCACCGGCGTTGGCCATGCCATGCCAATTGCCGGTCGGGCTGTGTCCATTCATCAAATAGGTATAGGTCGCAGCCGACACATCACTAAAATCAGTCGGACTCATGCGTGTCTTGTTCCAAACATGTCGCTTGGAAAATGCCTCACCCAGCCCGAGCATCGAAACATCATCCAGAAAATCTGCGGTAGTCAGCTGTTGGTAGTTATAATACCCGCCCATCTTTTTCAAATTCATAAACACATCGACTGGATTTTCATCCGTCCAGTCGCTCAGCACCACCGGATAATCCCGATCAACTTTTAATACATCCGATGCATCGCGCGGCTCAATCACCAGCGCGCCATACACACCCGTTTGCTCCGCCAACGTATGGGCGTGATACCAATAGGTACCGTGCTGCACAACTTTGAATTTATGCGTAAAGGTTTCACCCGGCGCAATGCCGGGAAAACTGATACCGGGCACACCATCCATCTCTGCATCGAGAATAATTCCGTGCCAGTGAATGGTGGTCATTTCTTCCAACCGGTTGGTGACACGGATCGTCACCGTATCACCTTCTTTCAATTTTAAGACAGGGCCGGGCAACAGGCCATTGACTGTGGTGGCTGTGCGTTCCTTGCCAGTGAAATTAACCTGCATGGGCGCAATCACCACATCAAAAGTGGAACCATCCAACTCAGCTGATGCCTGCATGGCATCATACGCCCAGGCAACTGAAGAAAATGCCCCGGCCAATGGCAATACAACACCTGCTGTTGCAATGCCTTTGACAAAACGCCGTCTGGCTAGAAAAAACGAATCCTGTTTAGTCATTTCTACTCCTATATCTTGTCACTGATTCAGCATCATTGGAGGTGCTGCTTTAGCTGCGCATGTTTACACAATTTTAGCGCGACTGAAGTCGCACCTCCGAGGCTTAACGAAAAAAACACCCACTTTGCTCAATCCAATAACACCTTGCGCAACGCACAAATACCCACTCATCCGGCAGGAACAGCAAATACCAGCACAAATAACAACGCCAGGCCGACAAGGATAAAACGTATCCGTTGGCGATAATTCGTGCAGACAGTAAAACCAACAAAACATTGCAGCAGGTAATACAAAGCGAAAGCGCGCGATGCCAGGGTAATAATTTCAAACGTCGAGCCCGACCAGGCCAGTGCCATGGCGATGCCGCCGACCAGCAAATAACCCCAGCGCTGATTCACTTTACCGCGAGTGATTTCTGCCATATTTTCCGCTGCTGCCAGCGTATCTGCTACTGCTGCGGAGAACTGCGATAAACCTGCCGCAACAATTAATGGTGCGACCAACAACACAGATACTTCGGCAGCCAGCAGAATCAAACTATTCTCGGCATATTCGCCGCGCAATATCGCCACAATAGGTAAGGCCAATGCTACAAATACGATATACACCGTCAGCGATAAATATTGTGACCAGCGTGAGGCGAGAATTCTTGTCCAGGTATCAAAACTGCGGCCAAGATAGCGGGTGGTTTCAAAGCCTTGCACCACAATCAGCGTGCCTGCGACGATGGTGATCATTTCCCAGCTTGAACGCTGTGGCATGGCGGGCATGGTAAAGCTGCCGACATTCACATAACTATTGATGTCATAGATAGCGAAACTACCCAATAGCAGCGTCAGGATGACCAGCGTCAGGTATAGCGCCCAACTCTCCATCTTTTCCAATGGTTTCAAGCCGCCCATCACCCCAATCAGGGTAATCACACCAATCACCAGCGTGGTCAATAGGCTCTTGTTAAAAGCCGTGTCCATCTCGAATGCACCAAGCACAAAAGAGCTTAAAATATGCACATACAGACATACCGATACAATATAGGCCGCTACCAGTGCAAGCGATGACAGCCGCTCCAGCATGATAGCCTTGCGATTCTTAGCCGCCGCCAACACAGGCTCCGCACATAAAATATTGTGCCGCACAACAGCACCGGCCTGAAAGGCGACAAAGGCCACCACCACCATGGCCAACAACGAATAAGCTCCGACACTACTGGCCAGAACCGGCACAATGACCAAAAACCCACTGCCAAAAATAGATGCCAGCGGAATACTCATGGCCGGAATCACCTGCCGCAGTGTGCGGGATTCCGATTCACCCGCGCATGCATATGTATTTTTATTGTTTATATCCACTCATTGAACTCCGCAGTTCATGATTAAACTACAGCTTCGCATTGCGTAATCGCAGCGCATTCATAATCACCGAGACGGAACTGAAACTCATAGCCGCTGCGGCAATCACAGGGGACAATAACAGCCCGAACACCGGATACAGTGCGCCGGCTGCAATCGGTACACCGGCGGAATTGTAGATGAAGGCAAAAAATAGATTCTGGCGGATATTTTTCATGGTCGCGCGTGATAAGCGGCGTGCCCGCACAATGCCGGTCAAATCACCCTTGATCAGGGTTACACCGGCAGATTCCATGGCCACATCGGTACCTGTGCCCATGGCAATGCCGACATGCGCCTGTGCCAGAGCAGGTGCATCGTTGATGCCATCACCAGCCATGGCGACTGTTTTCCCTTCCGCCTGTAAGGCTTTGATCACAGCCGCCTTTTGATCCGGCAATACATCGGCTTCAAAGCGTTCAATGCCGAGTTTCGTCGCAACCGCTGCAGCGGTATTGTGATTATCACCAGTCAGCATCACCACCTCGATACCCTCGGAGCGCAGCTCTTTAATCGCATCCGGTGTAGAAGCCTTGATCGGATCAGATACCCCGATCAAACCAATCAATTGCTCATCAGCAGCCAGATACATCACGGTTTCACCCGCCAGCTGATGGCTTTCGACATCGGCTGCAACCGCCTGGATATCAACCTGATGATCCTGCATCAAGCGGGCATTACCCAGCAACACATTCCTGCCACCGATGCGCGCCTGCACACCTTTACCCGTGACGGCCTCAAAATCTTCCACGCTCTGCAAGTTCAATTGCTTCTGCTCAGCTCCGGCAATAATCGCTGCAGCCAAAGGATGTTCACTGGCGCGCTCCATGCTCGCAGCCAGCATCAACACCTCATCATCGCTGTCGTTATGGGTGCTGATAACAGTGCTCAGCTTCGGTTTGCCTTCGGTCAATGTGCCGGTTTTATCCACCACCACAGTGTTTACCTTTTCCATAATCTCCAAGGCTTCGGCATTTTTAATCAATACACCTGCCGTCGCACCGCGACCTGTACCGACCATAATGGAGATCGGTGTCGCCAGACCCAAGGCACACGGGCAGGCAATAATCAGCACGGCAACTGCATTGATGATGGCATGCGCCAAACGCGGTTCGGGGCCGATAAAAAACCAGAAGCCAAACGCAATCATGGCAATGCCAATCACCACCGGCACAAAATAACCCGCCACCGTATCGGCCATCTTTTGAATCGGTGCACGCGAGCGCTGGGCATCGGCGACCATCGACACAATTTGAGATAGCAGCGTATCAGCCCCGACTTTTTTGGCCTGCATCAACAACGAACCATTGGCATTGACCGTTGCACCAATCAACGTTTCTCCGACGAACTTTTCAACCGGCACCGGCTCACCTGTCACCATTGATTCATCAACCAGGCTTTCACCCTCAGTCACCACACCATCGACCGGCACTTTTTCACCCGGACGAATACGCAACACATCACCGACCTGCACATCTTCCATCGGCACATCGATCTCCGTACCATCATCTTTAACCAGACGTGCGGTTTTCGGAGCCATGCCCAGCAATAGTTTAATCGCTTCATTGGTGCGCGAACGTGCGCGCAATTCCAGCACCTGCCCCAGCAACACCAGGGTGGTGATCACTGCGGCCGCTTCAAAATACACATCGACGAGCCCAGCATCCATCTGCATCAGTGGTGGAAACAAGCCGGGCAACAGCAGTGCAACCATGCTGTACAGCCATGCCACGCCGACCCCCAAACCGACCAGGGTAAACATGTTCAAATTCCAGGTTTTGACCGACAACCAAAAACGCTCAAAAAACGGCCAGCCGCCCCACAGCACAACAGGTGTAGCGAGCGCAAATTCAATCCATTGCACCAGCCCCATATTCAAGATATCCGGCAACCATGATGGTGCCAAATCCGCCACCATGGCCAGAATAAACACAGGGGTCGATAATACCGCACTGACCTTGAAGCGGCGGCTCATATCATCGAGTTCAGCATGATCCTCTTCCACCGTCACCGTACGTGATTCCAGCGCCATACCACATTTCGGGCATGCACCCGGCTCATCGCTAACCACTTCCGGATGCATCGGACAGACATATTCAGTTTTTTCATTCAAGGTCGGCGTGGCCATCGGCTCCAAGGCCATACCACAGACTTTGCATGTGCCGGGCCCCTGTTGTTCCTGACCGGGACACATCGGACAAAAATACGTGGCATCGGGATTCGCCGTAGCGCTCGATTTGGGTGCATGATGGCCATGTCCGTTGTGACCATGACCCTGGCAGCATGATTTTTTGTGTACCGTGAAGGTGTCGGGTGCTGCTGTGAATTTCTCTTTGCATTTCTCACTACAAAAGCGATAGGCCAAATCCGCGTGTTTTACACGATGCGGTGACTGCGGCTTCACATGCATGCCACACACCGGATCGATACTAAATTGATCGGGCGTGGTTTCGAACTTTTCCTTGCAATGCGCGCTGCAAAAATGCCATTGATGGCCATCGTGCTGCGCACTGTGCGGTGAATCTGCTTTCACACCCATACCACAAACCGGATCAATATTCATTGTATCCTCCCATCATCCAAACGACGAACCATCTAAAATAAACATCTAAAAACAATCATGCGGCATGCTCTGATACAAGGTGGCCTTGCAGCATCAAGGCCAACCTCAAGATTTTATACTCTAATCGAGGCGATGACCATGTTCATGCGGTGTCGTACCACTCATCGCACCATGCTTTTTGCCATCCATCTTGTGTTTCATTTCTTCACGTTTTCCCTGCAGACGATCCGAACCTTTTTTGTAGGATTCAACAGCCATTGGGCCACGCTCGTTATCGTTCATTTTATGATTCATTTTTTCATGTTTCTCATTGCTCTTTTTGCCGCTCTCTTCAATACGGTGACCATGTTCATGTGTTGTGGTATTGGTCATTGCACCATGGGTATTATTACCCATCGCATGCCCCATGCCCTCCGATTTATCGCCTGCCCAGACAGATGTTGCAGGCAACAATGCAGCCATAGCTGCGATCATTATTGCTTTTTTCATCGTTATCCTCCTTGTATTTTTGCGTCCTTGTGTATGCACAACCCTGACGGACGCTGAATCAGAATCGAATTCTATAACCATATTCATGGTAAAATCCGGGCAAACACCGAATCACCGGAACGCAGATGCAGCAACGCCATCGACACATGACCAGCCAAATACATCATTAATAATACCGCAAAGGCTGAATGCACCTCCATCCATAGCTCTGCCGGCTCCGAAACCATATTACCAGGGCCTGCCCATAGGCTCCAAACAATCGAACCACTCACCGCCATTGCAGTCATGGTTAACATGCCCAACATTTCCACAATCAGGGATAATGCGTTGCCCGGATCAGGCAATGGATGTTTGCCCATCAACATCAACGGCAAACGTTTTAAAATTACGCCTGCTTCCGACCAGTGCTGAGCCGACAACAACACCCCAATCTGGCGTTTGCGTGGGCTGCCGCGCAGCATGATTGCCCACCACAGGTTTGCCAGCACAATCAATGCAACCACAACACCGCCAGTACGGTGCGCCGACGTCAACCATTCTTCAAAATCACCTTTTTTGTGCATCGGATGCTGAGTCTCAGCCATCACAGATTCGGCATGAGCAGGCATGACAATGGAAGAGGCTAGTACATCATGCCCATGCTGCCCCAAGGCTTGTGCCGAAGCATCATGGCTGCCGGAAGCAGGCTCTGCATGGCTCATCGCACCCCCGCCACCACCCGGTTTATCATGATCGGGATGCGCCATTTGAGCGGCACAGATCAACTGAAACACCACCCCCAAAACCAGACCAGCATGCAACCAGCGCGTCACCGGGTGATAACCCGGCACAGGGGTTGCTGATTGTGTTTTTTCACGTTGCGTCATGCGTTTGAACCTCGTTGTTTAATTGTTTGTTTTGAATGATCGAATCTTGCGCCAGCGGCATGCCGGAGGGCTCGGGATCCACTTCCCACAGGGCATAGGTTTCATCATCCCAATAACTTTGAAAGTATGCGACCACAGCCAATTGTTGCTCTGCATCCAACACATCGCCAAAAGCTGGCATGCTACCATCATAGAGTGAACCGCCCCGTTGCACGATTAGTGTTTCCATAACATCCGCTTGACCACACTCAATCGCGACATGGCTATTTCCATCGCCAACAGCGCCTGACCCGCATCTTCCGGTGGTGCTGTGCTCAGCTGTTCACGGGCAAGCTGCACAGCCTGCTCCGCCATGCGCGCGTCTATATCGGCGGAACGCTCAATACTATCGGCAAGCACAGTCACCGTATTCGCCCGCACATCGAGAAAACCACCCAGCACCAGCATTTCATCATGCCTCACATCTGGACACTGACAACCCGGCTTGCAATCGATACGCAGCAGACCTGGCCGTAAAACAGCCAACAAAGGTGCATGGTTGGGGAATATTTTCAGCTCCCCCTCCAGCGTTGTGGCCACAAGAGAGCATGCCTCATTACGATATATTTCTTTTTCAGGGGTTGATATGTAGATCATCATAGGATTGCTGCCCGCATCACGCGGTTGTCATAAAAACAGGGCATTCTAAACTCCTCTCTACATTCATTGTGCGCCAGTATAAAAGGTAGGTGTTACACACAGGTCAAGCGTTAATCGCCTCAATCAATTGACAGATCGAATGACCATCGGGCACACCATCAGGGATTTCACTCCATTCCCGTTGCGCCTGCTCCATACGTTGCTGCAAGGCTGTCATGATTTCGATTTGCTTGCGGTTTTCAGTAATCCGGCGTTGCAATATTTCACGCACCCGTGGGCACGGCGAACAGGACTGTTCAGCATCCGTCAATACCTGCTGAATTTCAGACAAACTAAAACCAATCTGCTTGGCGCGCGCAATGAAACGCAAACGATGATTGTCCGCACTGGAAAACTGACGGTAACCATTGCCTGGATCGCGTTTGGGATGCAACAAACCAATGCGTGTGTAGTAGCGCACGGCATCGGATGTCATGCTAGAAGATTTTGCCAATTCGTTAACGGTCATCAACATCTCCCTCTATAAGCTCGACAACAAAACCGCTCATTTGCAACAATACGATTGAGGTGAATCGGGCTGAACTGAACTCACCCCTTGGCCGGCGCTTTGTTGCAACAGGCGCTATCGGAAGCAACCAAGTTATCCAGTTCGTTTTCTTCCGTATAATGTACCCAGCCACGTTTAAGGCGTTCCGCCCAGCCAGAACCCATCGATGCGCCAGCAGTAATCAGCGCCGCTTCAACTTGCCCAGCATTGAGCTCCAGCAGATTGTAATCAATACTAATCCTGTTGCCTTCGATATTAATATTTCGCACACTCATCAACTGATTCAAGGCCATCATCAAGGCTTCGGCTTGCATGCCTCCCATGGCCTGCTCCAGTGCGAATGTTCGACGTTTAATGACTGCCCGAGGCATGCGACGGGCTGATTTATTGCCAATGTACAACAATGGCCGAACAAGAAAATTCTCTCTGCACTGCGGCATGCAAAAATGATAAACAATGCCCGAATGCTCGGCGCAAATACTGGAATCGCCAGCATTCATACCGCAAACAGGACATTGCATCACATCATTCACTGCTGATAAACCCGCTCCGGATAATAGATTCCGGTTGAATATGTTTTTCCAGCCCGCTCAAAGGATACGGTAATCCAGTGGCGGCCTTTTTCATGATCCAGATTATACAGCGACATATACCAGTCACCCATTTGCATCATGGAAGCATTTTCTTCCACCATGCCATCCGGATGCTTAACACGCGATGACAGCACCAAGCCTTTGACCGGCTGGCTGTCTTTTTCGATATTCACCATCAAATGATACAGACTGCGACTATAGCCTTCACCCTCGGGTGCAGGCATGACATGAAAGGTGAACACATAGCCATCGTTAATGCCTTTGCGAGCCACAAAAAAGCTTTTGTTGTGATCCATATTTTTATTCGACAACTGCTTGCTAGGCTGAGCCTTTTGCCACTCCACCGGATCGTTGTTACCGATCACGTGTGAACATGACGCAAGCACAACAAATGAACTGATCCATACTATATATTTCATCGTTTGGCCTAATCCTTATCGTAATTTATTCACCATCAATCGTCGCTAGTCTCTATGAAAGCAGCGTTTCAGCAAGGGGATCCTATGTTGCAACGAGAGCACTTCGAGCAACAAAATCACCAGCACGGCAATCAACGATGCCACCAACAAACCTACCGCCGGACCAAACAACCACATCACACTCGCTTCAGCTGCTTCAGGCCCCAGCTCAACCGTCCGAAACCCCATCATAATCCAGGCTGGAGGATAGGCCAATGCACCCAGCCCCAACGTCCAACCCAAGACTTTTTTCCAACAGGATTTAAGCGACGTAAATGCGACAATCAGCAATACCACCGCAGCCAACACACCAATACCCATGAAATGGATATGCCCGCGCAACAAGCGCTGCATGGCATCGGTTGCCAATGAACCGGAATGCGAATGCTGAACAGCCCCACCATGATGGCTTGCCACCGCCTTGCCAGCATGGCCATGAGGCGCTGCCGCAGCAGCATTATGCGCATGAGACCCTTGGCCGCTTGCATGCCCATGATCCGTTCCATGTCCAGCCTCATGAGATTGGGATGTCATCGGCATATCCATCGCCATCATATCCATGCCTTGCATAGTTTGCGCAGTCATACCGGACTTTTGCTGCTCCACCTGCGCCTCAAAACCACCATGCAGTTGCTCATGATGCGTGGCCAAATAAGCAGCCCACAAGGCGCCACAAACCAGAGCCAACACAGCCATCAATAAACCGTGACGCACACTCGAAATCGATTCTACAACATTCATTTCTATCCCCTTTCACCTATTTCATCGCTAATATATTTTAGTTATAAAACTGTTTAACACGCGCAGAAAAGAGCACAAAACCCAATAGGGCTTCACCTCACCGCGAACAAATAAAAAAACAGTTTTATAACTAAAGCAGACTAACCAAGCCTCAAGAACTGAGCTTGTATTTCTTTTATACAATAAAAATAGCGGGTGGGCATTCGCCCACCCGCTATGTATTACAGTGCTATATCGAGTCCAACAATCGTAGTTGTGAACGTCTGCTGAGTAGCTCTGGTTCCAAATCCAGGAATACCCCTCATATCAACCACGGCATTGGATGCGCGTGTAACTGTCGCAAACCCTTGTACATTCTGAGCCACCTGATATAGGGCATAACCCGTAAGGTATGTTGTCTTGGCAGGTGTCTGAGCTTTCAGACCATTCATTTGCAAATCGACCTGCACTTGATTGATTTTAGCACCAAGCAAGAGATTATCGGTAGCTTTCCATTCAGCTACAACGGTTAGCGCTCTAACGTCCAGGTTCTGCTTGGTAATCGGGTTGGTATTTTTACCGAACGTAATGCCACCAAAGAGCTGCAATGGCTCACCATAGTTAAATGCAAAATCCACACCGTAGCGGGTTACTTTACTAAACTGCATCGCAGTTGCCGTTGGTGCCGCTGTAGGCCCCATCGCCATACCCATCAACATAACCGCTTCACCACCCATCGCATCACTGACCCAGTTTTTGGCAGAATAGCCAAACACACCGATAATATGGTTATCCATGATTTCTTGAGCTACACGGGCATAAACAGCATAGGATTGTTTACCCGCAATCGATGGATCGACTGCCGCGAGATTTGTTGCCGCACCAGGTACTCTACCATTGGTTGTCAATGACAAGGTATAATATGAACCCACACCAGAATCACCATTGGTTGTGCCGTGAATACTGATACCGTCACCCATCATAAGCATGGTTCCACCAACCATTTGAGCATTATCAATGGCTCCGAAGCCCAAAGGACGCTGTGACATCATGGTCATACCATAACCCACGTTGTTTTGAATACGACCAAAACGCACTTTAAACAGATCGTTTACATAATAACCGACTTCCAGCATGCCAATACCATTCTGGTTTGCATCCAGCCACCAGAAGATATTATCGTAGGAACCCGATGAAATTAGACCCAGTTCACCAAAACCAACTTTCCTGTTGGATTGCCATTGACCCGCTGCATTCTGAGTCAAAGCACCATCCAGCATACCAAAACGATGGCCTGGCATCACAGGCACATCCGCGCCATCAGTCACAGGACCAGCACCGGAATAAAGCACTTGCGTACGAACGGTGAATGGGAAGCTGCTCGCCCATACTGCAGATGGAGACTCTTCTGCATCCATGTTTTTACCCATATCATTTTGCATATCGAAATCATCTTTGCCTTCAGCAAAACGAAAACCACGTTCACGGAAAGCCACACCCATCTTGGTCAGCTTAGGGAACATTGTATGGCATGAGTTGCAGGACATGCCATATTTTCTTGCAAACACTGGAATAGCGTCAGCATCTTTGGCCCAGAAGGCCAGCGTGCCGACAAGGGTGAAAGCACCGACAACCATCGTCATTATTATTTTATTCATTGGGGAATCCTCTCCATTTTCTATTTATTTACGTACTGATCAACCTGAGCCGAGCAAGTCTCACTTGTATAGAAAGCATGATGCCAACGATAAATTGTAATGATTCCTTCACCTTGGAGTAATGAAACCCCAATGCTTTCAGTTGTTTATGGCGCACCCAAGTTGCTGCCAAGGACGATGATTTTCCCGCTACTGGGAATGTTGTCTTTTTTATTCTCGAATTGGGGAATGTGTCCGTCGTATCGCACACTCCTGCGGTTTGTTATTCTGTCTTCAAACCCAATTTCCGGTACAATGTTGAAAGACCAATGCCCAGCCGCTCAGCAGCGCTCGATTTATCGCCGCCGCATTCTGTTACCGTGCGTTGAATAAATACGCTTTCAAACTGAACCAGGGCTTCGGATAAGGTCGGGCTGATAATTTCATCCTCGGGTTCACCACCGAGTATTAACATGCGTTCCAGATAGTTACGCAGCTGCCGCACGTTTCCCGGCCACGGGTTGGTTTGCAATGTTTTTAATAGTTCAAGCGGCAAGCCTGTGTGTGCGTGCCCCATTTCCTCTGCCAGATCGACATAAATCTTTTCTGCCAACAATAAAATATCTTCAACCCGCTGACGTAGGGGTGGAATCTCAATGGTCAGCACAGACAAACGATAAAATAAATCTTCACGGAATTTTTTCTGGGCGATCTGTTTTGATAAATCTGCATTGGTAGCCGCTATCACACGCCCTTTAAAACGCTGACTTTGCATCGCACCCAAAGGCCGAAACGATCCATCATCGAGTACATGCAACAACTTGGCCTGCAACAACAATGGCATGTCGCCGATTTCATCGAGAAACAACGTGCCTTCTCCCACCGATTCCAGCAAACCCTGCTTGTTTCTGTCGGCACCTGTAAACGCACCTTTGCGATAACCAAACAGCTCTGATTCCAACAAGTTTTCCGGAATCGATGCACAATTAATTGAAACCAGAGGGTGTCCTTTGCGCGAACTGGTTGCATGAATCAACTTGGTTAATAAACCCTTGCCTGTACCTGTTTCGCCAGTGATCAGCAGTGGCGCTTGTGAGCTGGAAGCTTTTTCAGCCACCCTGCGCACCCGCTGCATGGGAGGGGAGTCGCCCAAAACAGACAACTCACTTTCAACGACCTTTTTGGCTGTTTTGCGCCGCACCTGGCCTCTAAGGTTCTGCATTTCCCTGATCCGGTGCAGGCGTGCAAAGAGCTCATCAAAACGAATAGGTTTGGAAATATAATCATCTGCGCCTTCGGTAATCGCCTGCACTGCCAGTTCACGATTACCAAAAGCGGTCATAAACATCACTGCACATTGCTGTTGCTGACTTTGGCAAAAATGCAAAACCCGAAACCCATCACCATCGGGCAAGTTAATATCACACAAGACCACGGCGGGTGATTCGCGCTCGATCAAGTCAATACCTTCCGAGACCGTTTTGGCCTGCAAGACATCATAATCTTCATCCGATAGCATTTCAGCGATACTCGCACGGATATGCAGCTCATCCTCAACGATCAATATCTGCATCATTGCTCTCCTGTTGAACTGGAATACTCAAGCGAAAGCGACAGCCGCTGATACCACTCTCAATCAGTTCCAAGTCGCCTGCCATTTTACGCATCAAGTCACGGCTAATTGAAAGCCCTAAACCAGTCCCTTTACCCTTCGCCTTGGTACTGAATAAGGGTGAAAAAATATTTCCCCGGATATAGTCAGGGATTCCTTCGCCCTGATCGATCACATCGACAAGAATGCAGGCCTTAACGACATGCACTTCGATCGATACCGTTTCATCCAAGCGACAGGCATCCATGGCATTCAACAATAAATTCACCAGCACTTGGCGCAACATATCAATATTGCCCCAGGCGTGTGGTACATGCTTCGGCACCGATGAACTCATCTGCACATATTTAGCGCTGGAAGCCAAACGCACCAACTGCACAGCACTATCAATGACCCGCTCCACGTTCACCGCTTCCGTTTCATGCGAGGAATGACGACCGAAATCTAGGATATTGGTGATAATTGTTTCGGTGCGTCGCAATTCCAGCACCGCGTCATCCAGTGGCTTGCTAAGCGCAGCATATTCTCCTTTGGCCAGCTTGTGCCTGGCCAAATCCAGCAGCACTGCAGTTGCGGTTAATGGGTTACCCACTTCATGGGCAATGCTCGCTGTCATTAAACCCAGCGCATGCATTTTTTCATGATGGGCAGCCAGACTTTTGGCCTGCTCCAGTTCCGCACTTCGATGCATCAAGGCTTGTCCCATTGAATTCAATGCACTCGACAACTCACCCAATTCATTATCACCCAGATCAGGACTAAGCGGAGCAAAATCACCCTCACCAATACGCGCCACTTCCCGACGCAATAAAATCAACGGATGAATCATATGCACATAAAGATAAAGTCCCATGCCCAACAGCAAGGCAAACAACAGAATCAGCGAAAACATCAAATCATAACGCATATCCAGATGCAGGCCGGAAACCATGTGCATCGATTGATTGACGATGCCATCCATGTCGTGATGCTGATTCGATAGTAGCAACGATAAGCCCGATATTTTTTCATCAATGTCTTGCATTAAAATCGGCCCTTCCATATTGCCTGTGGAAAAAGGCAGGGCAAAGATCTTGTTGGCCAGGATTGAGATAGCATCCACAACGCGCGTCATTTCAGCCACATCAATATGATTTAATCTGTTTTGTTCAAGGTTATATTGCAACTTACGTTGGGCTTGCTGGAAATTTTCTGGCGCGTCAGCAGAGCCCGTAATTAAATAATTGCGAACCACATCCACGGTTGATCGAATGCTGATCTCCAGTTCATGCAGGGCATGACTTTGGTGATTCACCTGCTCCATGGTAACGACTTTATCGTGTATTAAGGTGATATCACGCAATTGATCCCAGCCAACAAACGCGACAAAAATAAACACTGCCATAAACCACAGGGCGATCCGTCCAGAAAAGCCTTTGAAAATCAACATGCTGTTATCTGCAAACGCGACGACTGTGCTTCACACAGCATCCAGGCAAACACGCATCCAAGGTGATTCAAGCCTGAATAATCCGATTCAGCCATAAACCACAAAGCCTACACATCCGCACCGTGTTCACATGCCGACAACAGCGCTTTGGTGCGTACGCAAAAGACTTTTTCTACCGCAGTAATGGCCACAATACCGTCACCCGGCTGACCAATATGCGCCGCCTTCATAATGCACTCAGCGATTGCATCAACTTCAGATGCTTCACAAAAAATTTCGATGCTCGCATGTTTACACATCATATCGGGTTGATAAAAATTATGGTATTCACCATAACCTTTAACCTGCGTCACCGTCATGCCGGGCACCTGCATATCACGTAAAGCGGTATCGACTTTTTCCAACATCAACGGATTGATAATGGCATTGACCTTTTTGTATTCCATACAACCTCCTGCAGTAAAACTACTATCGAACGCCTCTGAATCATCAGAGGCGTTCGTGTGAGTTATCTATCAATGTAACGCTTATTCATCCTGCAGAGCATCTTGCTCATCATGCCACTGGTGTTTGTTCTCCGGATAAAGCACACCACCAAAATGTTTTACACCATCCGCTGTTTTGAACAGCACCATCACCTTATGTTGTCCGGAATGATCCAAATCATAACCAGCCATATACCAGTCACCCATTTTCATCAGCATCTTCGATTCGGATTTACCATTCGGGTGTGTGACTTTGGAATTGGCTGTCAGGTTAGTGATCGCCTTGCCATCTTGCTCCACTTTCACCAACAAGTTATGTGAACCACCATGCTGCATGCCTGATTTAGGTTTCATAATATGGAAACTGACGGTATAACCATCAATATCCTTTTTTACCAAAAACATCGCATTCATGACTTTCATATCGCCCTGCATCTGAGCATGATCTGCCATCTTATCCATATCATGGTGACCATGTTCAGATTTCATGCCGGCCATGTCATGACCACCCTCAGATTTCATACCGGCCATATCGTGACCATGCTCCTGCATCATGCCTTTATGCTGGTCGCCATGAGCATGGCCAAGCTCTCCTTCTCCAGCCATAACAGGCTGCGAGGCTGCCATTGCTATCAAAGCAGCCATTGCAATCATTGTCTTTTTCATTTTCATTCTCCTGTGATAATTAATATTTTAATAGTGTGTAAAAACACGTGATGTGCCGTCAGCATCAAACGCCAACACATCATAGTTTTTAGGTGTTTGGCCAGATTTCTGCATACCCGGTGATTTCATAGGCATGCCGGGTGCCGTCAAACCAACGATATTTGGACGCTCAGTAAGCAAACGTTCTACATCTGCAGCCGGCACATGACCTTCGATCACATAGCCATCGACAATAGCCGTGTGACAAGAAGCCAGCTTTTGAGTCACTCCATATTTTGCCTTGATGGCATCCATATCGTCGCGTTTTTTCTCAACAACCGTGAACCCTTCTTTACGCAGGTGGTCTGCCCAGCCTGTACAGCATTCACAATTCGGTGACTTGTACATCACCACCTCAGGCAAGCTTTTTTTACTGCTCGGCTCGGTTGAGGCCGGAGCGGCTGCGCTGCTGACTAAGGCTTTATCGTTCACAACAGGGCTCTGACTCACCTCACTAGCATTATCACAGCCTGCCAATAATAAAGCCGTTAAACCCATGGCCCAAAACAGCGCCTTCTTGTTTGTAGTTTTCATATCATCTCCTTTTCTTTTTTAAGCGTTGATTTTTCCATGAACTGTAAAATCATCCCGTAGATCACCGGTAATACCACCAGACACAGAATGGTCGTGGTCACCATGCCGCCGATCATCGGCGCTGCAATGCGCTGCATGACCGATGAACCAGTGCCAGAGCCCCACATAATCGGTAGCAGGCCAGCAATCACGGCCGTAGCTGTCATGGCAATCGGACGTACACGTTGCGATGTACCCTGCAAAACAGCCTCAAAAATCTGCTGCCTTGATAAGGGGCCTGCCACTGTATCACGCATCTGTTTCACTTCCTGGCCGATAAAGGTGAGAATCAATACACCAATTTCAGCCGCCACACCGGCCAGGGCAATAAAGCCGACACCCACCGCCACGGACATATTGTAACCCAGCAGATAGACCAGCCAGAAACCGCCGACCAGTGCGAACGGCACAGAAACCATCACCACCAACGGCTCAGCTAATCGCTGAAAATTAAAATACAGCAGAATGAAAATCAGCAGCAATACCATCGGAGCCACAATTTGCATGCGCGCTTTGGCACGCTCCATGTATTCAAACTGACCCGACCAGATAATATTATAGCCGGCAGGAATATTGACTTTATCGGCAATCACCTGCTTGGCCTTGGCCACATAACCACCAATATCACTACCCTTCAGATCGACATAAATCCATGTATTGAGCAGCGCATTTTCACTCTTGATCACCGGCGGCCCGCGGCTGAGTGAAATATGAGCCACCTGAGACAAGGGAATCTGGGCACCGTGCGGCGTTGGAATCAATACCCGCCGCAGTTCTGTCGGATTGTCGCGCAAACCACGCGCATAACGTAGATTCACCGGATAACGCTCCAGCCCTTCCACCGTCTGGGTGATATTCATGCCACCAACCGCCGATTGAATCACATCCTGAATATCACCGACCGTCAGCCCATACCGCGATGCCGCTTTACGGTCGATATCAATATCCAGATAATAACCGCCAACAGCGCGATCCCCCATGGCCGATTGGGTTTCCGGCATCATCTTCAATGCCTCTTCAATCTCTTTGCCGATGCGCTGCAATTCAGCCAAATCCTGACCGACCACCTTGATGCCAATCGGTGTTTTGATACCGGTTGAAAGCATGTCGATACGGGTCTTGATCGGATAAGTCCATGCATTGGCAATGCCCGGGAAGTTAATGGCCTTGTCCATCTCTTTCATCAGTGCCCGGGTTGCTTTGTCCGGATCAGGCCATTGATCTCTGGGTTTCAGATGAATGGTGGTCTCCATCATCGATAGCGATGCTGGATCGGTGGCCGTTTCAGCGCGTCCGACCTTACCAAACACCGTATCCACTTCAGGGAAGGTTACCAAAATCTTGTCTGTTTGCTGCAGTAACTCTTTCGACTTGGTGATTGAAATACCCGGAAACGCCGTCGGCATATACAAAATATCACCTTCATCCAGCGGCGGCATAAATTCCGAACCCAACTTGCTGAGCGGATAAGCACCACTGACCAGCAACACCACAGCAATAATCAGCGTAAACCATTTGAAACGAATCGCGCCCGTCAGCATCGGTTTATGCACAAAAGTTAACAATCGATTCACCGGATTTTTATGCTCCGGCATAATTTTACCGCGAATAAAATAACCCATCAGCAACGGCACCAAGGTGATCGATAGAATCGCTGCTGCAGCCATGGAATAGGTTGCGGTAAAGGCCAGCGGCTTGAACAATCGACCTTCCTGCCCTTCCAGTGCAAAGATGGCGAAATACGATACGGTAATAATCAGCAGCGAGAAGAACAACGCCGGTGCCACCTCTTTGGAAGCCGCACTCACAGCAGCCCATCGCTCGCTAGTGGTTAATTCCAGCGCTTTTTCAGATACTGCTTCATTGCCTAAATGGTTTTGTCTTTCCTCTGCGTTCCTCTGCGTACTCTGCGGTGAAATCTTTTGACTTTCGCCTGAGATGTTTTGACTCTGCTTTTTATCCAACGCCTTTTCCAAATGTTTATGGGCATTCTCGATCAACACTATCGCCCCATCGACCATGGCTCCAAGCGTGATCGCAATACCACCGAGCGACATAATATTAGCCGCCAGCCCTTGCCATTGCATGATAATAAAGGCCATCATCACACCGAGTGGCAGGGTAAGAATCGCCACCAAAGCCGAGCGGGCATGCATCAAGAACAGCAAACACACCAGACCGATCACAATGAATTCCTCAATCAGCTTTTCTTTCAGGTTTTCAACCGAGCGCTCAATCAGGCCACTGCGATCATAGACTGTAACAATCTCGACACCCTCAGGCAGACCGGCCTTCAACTCTTCCAGTTTATCACGCACCGCCTCAATCGTGGCCAGCGCATTTTCACCAAAGCGCATGATCACGATACCAGCAGCCACATCGCCTTCACCATTGAGATCGGTCAGACCACGACGAATTTCAGGACCAATATGCACATGCGCCACATCGCGCACCCTGATCGGCGTGCCATTGGCATCGGAGCCAATAGGAATATCTTTAATATCCTCAACCGACTTGATATAACCCAGACCGCGCACCATGTATTCGGTTTCAGACATTTCCAATAAACGGCCACCGACATCATTGTTCGAGCGCATGATGGCGTGTTTCACCTTCGATAAAGGAATGTTGTATGCAGACAAGGCATCGGGATCGACGACAACCTGATACTGTTTGACAAAACCACCAATCGAGGCCACTTCCGAAACGCCATCCACCGTTTGCAAACGGTATCGCATGTACCAATCCTGCAAGGAACGCAGTTCAGAGAGGTCATGTTTGCCGGTTTTATCCACCAGCGCATATTCATAGATCCAACCCACGCCTGTGGCATCAGGCCCTAATGTGGGGGTGATACCCGGTGGCAGAAACTTGGAGGCATAATTCAAATATTCCAGCACACGGGATCGAGCCCAGTACATATCCGTTCCATCTTCAAAAATGATATACACAAACGAAAAGCCGAAAAACGAATAACCACGCACCACCTTGGCATTGGGCACAGCCAACATGGATGTGGTCAACGGATAGGTAATCTGATCTTCAATCACCTGCGGCGATTGACCGGAATATTCCGTAAATACAATCACCTGCACATCGGAGAGATCAGGGATGGCATCGAGCGGTATATTCTTGACCGCCCAAAGGCCGCCCAAGAATAATAACGCTGTAGCCAACAGAACCAGGAATCGCTTCTGTAAGGAACCTTCAATAATCGCTCGAATCATTGTTTCACCCCCGCTGTCCAGTATTCATCGAATTAATCTTCAGCCTTGTGCAAGGAACGCTCTTTGAGTTGCAAAGCCAGCCCATAAATCACCGGCAGCACAAATAGACTTAATAGCGTTGCGGTGAACATGCCGCCAATCATCGGTGCAGCAATACGCTGCATCACATCAGAGCCAGTACCGGAGCCCCACATAATTGGCACAAGTCCTGCGATTACTGCCGTGGCCGTCATGGCAATGGGGCGCACACGCTGGGTGGTGCCGGATGAGACCGCTTGCATGATTTCATCAGCCGTCAAACGACCATGTTTTTCAGCCCGCATTTTCGCCACCGCTTGATCAATAAAGGTCATCACCAGCACGCCAATTTCTGCCGACACACCGGCCAGTGCAATAAAGCCAACCGCGACCGCCACGCTCATATTGTAACCGAGGAACCAGACCAGCCAGAAACCACCAATCAAGGCGAACGGAATGGATAACATCACCACGGCAGGCGCAACAAAATTGCGGAAATTGAAAAACAGTAACAAGAAGATGGTCAACAAGGTGATCGGAACCACCACTTTCAAACGTGCATTGGCGCGTTCCATGTATTCAAACTGACCCGACCAAACCAGCGAATAACCGGCTGGAATATCCACTTGCTCTTCGACAATTTTCTTGGCTTCGGCCACATAACCACCGATATCCGATGTCTTGATATCGACATAAATCCAGGCATTCGGCGTAGCGTTTTCTGTTTTGATGGATGGAGGGCCACGGCGCAAGACAAGATCAGTGACCAAGGACAATGGAATTTGGATTCCAGTCGGTGTTGGAATCAATACCCGCTTCAATGCTTCCATATTATCCCGCAGTTCACGTGGATAACGAATGTTGATCGGATAGCGTTCCAAGCCTTCAATGGTTTCACTGACATTCATACCACCAATGGCCGACTGAATCACATCCTGCACATCACCAACTGTCAGCCCATAACGCGCCGCATCTTCACGCTTGATATCAAAATCCAGGTAATAACCACCAGCCGCCTTATCCGCAAAGGCAGATAAGGTATCCGGATGTTTTTTCAGCGCCCGTTCAATATCACCGGCAACCTTTTCCAACACATTCAAATCCGAACCGGAGACTTTAATGCCAATCGGCGTTTTGATGCCGGTGGAAAGCATATCAATGCGTGTCTTGATCGGATATGTCCAGGCATTGGCCACACCCGGAAACTTGATGGCATCATCCATTTCGCTCATCAGCTCTTTGGTCGTTTTGCTGGGATCCGGCCACTCATCTTTCGGTTTCAACCGGATAGTCGTTTCCATCATCGATAATGGAGCCGGGTCAGTTGCTGTTTCTGCCCTGCCCACCTTACCAAACACATGATGTACTTCCGGAAAGGTAGAAAGGATTTTATCAGTTTGCTGCATCAGTTCCTTGGCTTTGGTAATTGAGATACCCGGATAAGTGGTCGGCATATACAACACATCACCTTCATCCAATGGTGGCATAAACTCCGAACCGGTTTTCATCACCGGATAGGCCGTTACAGCGAGCAGTAACAAAGCCAGAATCAGTGTGATCGAACGCCAGCGCATGGCCAGATTCAATACCGGCGCATGCAGCCGCTTCATCCATACATTGAGAAAGTTATGCTCTTCACTCGGTATTTTACCGCGAATCAACAAGCCCATCAAAACAGGCACCAGCGTCACCGCCAATAGAGCTGCAGCAGCCATGGCGTAGGTTTTGGTGAATGCCAAGGGTGCAAACAAACGACCTTCCTGTGCTTGCAAGGTAAACACCGGCAAGAATGAGACGGTAATAATCAACAGACTGAAAAACAGTGCCGGCCCCACTTCTTTCGATGCCGCACTGACTGCATTCCAGCGCGCCTGGAGTTTGGGGTTATCCCCCAGCCTCTCCATGTGTTTATGGGCATTTTCAATCATCACAATCGCCCCATCAATCATCGCCCCGATGGCAATCGCGATACCACCGAGGGACATGATATTGGCCGATAAGCCCTGCCAACCCATAATCATAAAGGCAATCAGAATACCGATGGGTAAAGAGATAATCGCCACCAGCGCACTGCGCACATGCATCAGGAATATCAAGCAGATGACAGCCACCACGATGGATTCTTCAATCAGCTTCTCGGCCAGATTATCCACCGCCCGTTCAATCAAATCACCACGGTCATACACCGGCACGATTTCAACGCCGGCAGGCAGCCCCTTCTTCAGCTCATCGAGCTTTTCGCGCACACGTTCAATCGTTGCCATGGCATTTTCACCAAAGCGCATGATGATCACACCACCGGCCACTTCGCCTTCACCATTGAGATCAGCCAAACCACGCCGCAGTTCCGGCCCCAAATGAATATTGGCCACCTGTTTCAGGTAAATGGGAATACCATTATCATCCACGCCAATTGGAATCACTTCCAGATCATGCAAGCTCTTGATGTAACCCAAGCCACGCACCATATATTCGGTTTCACCCATCTCCACCAAACGGCCACCGACATCATTATTGGAGCGCTGTATGGCATGTTTGATCTTGGATAAGGGGATATTATAGGCCAGCAACGCGTCAGGGTTGAGCTCAACTTGATACTGTTTCACAAAACCACCAATCGAGGCGACTTCCGATACACCTTCCACGGTCTGCAAGGGATAACGTAGATACCAATCCTGAATCGAGCGCAGTTGTGATAAATCATGCGCACCGGTTTTATCCACCAGCGCATATTCATAAATCCAGCCCACGCCAGTGGCATCAGGCCCCAACTTGGGTGACACGGTTGATGGCAACCGATCCGCCGCATAATTAAGATATTCAAGCACACGTGTCCGCGCCCAATACATATCCGTGCCATCTTCAAAAATGACATAGACCATGGAAAATCCAAAAAACGAATAACCGCGCACCACCTTGGTGTTCGGCACCGACAGCATCGCCGTGGGCAATGGATAGGTAACCTGATCCTCAACCACCTGCGGTGCCTGACCGGCAAATTCGGTAAATACAATCACCTGCACATCAGACAGATCAGGAATCGCATCCAGCGGTGTTGATTTCATAGCCTGGTAGCCGGCAACCGAGATAAGCACGGTTGCCATCAGCACCAGAAAGCGATTTTGTATCGAAGCATCAATCAAGGAGCGAATCATGAGCTAACGCCTGTTGTTGATTTTATATAAACAGGCAATGCGAAACAATGATGCATTATTTGCCCTCCATTTTCATGTCGCCCATATCCATATCCTGAGACATTTCCATATCACCCATATCCATGTCCGGAGTCGATTCCGGCTTGGCCTGTGTGGCTTCCATCATCTTGGCTGTAGCTTCTTTGAGTTTGGATTCGGAATCGATCAGGAACTGACTCGATGTAACCACAATCTCGCCAGCTTTAAGACCTTCGAGGATTTGAACTTCGCCTTCGGAATCCACACCAACAATCACTTTACGTGGTTCAAAATTGCCCGGCGCACGCTGTACAAACACCTGCTCTTGCTCACCCGTACGTATGATCGCTTCCGATGGCACAATCACCGCATCAATCTGTTTACCTGCTTTTACATTTACATTGGCGAACATGTCGGGCTTGAGCGCCAATTTCGGATTATCAAATTCCAGACGCATTTTAACCGTACGTGTTTTGGCTTCCATGTACGGGTAGATATAACTCACCTTACCGGTAAACGTACGACCCGGAATACCGGCCACTTTCATTTCTGCCGTATCGCCTTCACGCACCCAGGGTAAATCATCTTCATACAGATCAACAATCACCCAGACACGGGATAGATCGGCAATCATATACAGCTCGGTTTCCGGCGTAATACGTTGCCCCTGACGGGCACCGATTTTCATCACAATACCATCGAACGGAGAATGGATGTGCACGCCTTTCATGATTTTATGTTTGGTTTCCAGCTTGCGGATCTGATGCGGTGGCACATCGAGCAATTCCAACCGTTCACGCGCCGAACGCAATAAGGATATCGCCCCATTGCGCACATCGGGAAAGGGGCTGTCTTTTAACATCTTCACATTTCTCAAAGCCAGCAAATATTCCTGCTGTGTGGCCACCAGCTGTGGTGAATAAATAGACATCAGCATGGTGCCTTTATCAACATGGTCTCCGGTGCGGTCAATGAACAACTTCTCGATCCAGCCATCATATTTCGGATGCAAACGCGCCACCCGCTCTTCATCAAAGGTCACGCGACCGACCGTACGAATATTGCGCGACAATGTTTTCAATTCAGCTCGAACCGTACGCACACCGATATTCTGTACCACCGTCGGATTGATTCTCACCGTGCCGACAGGCGCATCACTCGCCCCACCGTTATCCGCATAGACCGGAATATAATCCATGCCCATATTGTCTTTTGCCGGAATAGGGGAGGTAACATTGGGATTCATTGGATTGCGATAAAACAAGATTTTCTTTTCGGCAGCTTTATTCTCATCGGCATACACCGCGACATAATCCATGCCCATATTATCTTTGGCCGGCACAGGTGAAGTGACCGACGGATTCATCGCATTGCGATAAAACAACACTTTTCGTTCTGAACTTGCCTGTCCGCCACTAGCGCCCGAAGAGACTCCCGCTTGCGTTGCAATCCAATAACCACCACCCAAACCGAGTGCCAACGTAACAATGGCAACACCTATGATACTTTTATTCATTGTGTGTTCTCCTTGATGATCTTTTTACCGATAGCTGCTTCCAAACGAGCCAGGCTTTGCCTTGCTCCACTTAACGCTTTCCAATACAGGGTTTCATAGTTGTAAAGCGTGATTTGGGAGCGAACAAGATTA
>CAYOTF010000013.1:0-20355 GCA_964406805.1 uncultured Zetaproteobacteria bacterium
CACTGCCGCCACCCATGGCCGCTCTTTTTCCAGCCGTGTCTCTTTTTCAATAATCGAAGCCATGATGCGCAAGCGCTGCTGTTCATCCGATTTCTTGCTGAGCCCGGTCATGATTTTCGTCTGCGCATCCAGCATCGTTTGCAACATGCGTTTTATCCGTATTGGTTTGCTGTACTGATAGGTTTCAGGCAGCAAGCGCCCCTCATCATTAGCCGGCAACAATAACTTCAGCGCCGCTTGCCAATCGGCTACATCTGTCGCCGTTTTATCCGCCAGCAGATTCAGCACCTCATCGGTGCGCAAGCCTTCCGGCACCGTCACATTGAATCGCATCACATCGCCGCGTTGCAAGCGAGCAATGACTTGCTCCATGCTAGCCGGCTGTTCAAAATGATATAAACCACTGCGCAAGCTGTTCCCTACATTATTGATTCGCACCAGCAAACGAAACACATACTGTGATGAAATCACATGTTTCTGCTGCAGCAAACGTGCAATTTTAATCGCTGAAGAACCATGCGGAATCATCAATGCAACAGACTGTGGCGGCTTCAGTTCCGACTTCACTTGCATATACAACCAGCCTGCCGCTATCAGCAGCACAGCCAGCAAACCTGCCGACAACAAAACCCAAGCTTTATTCATAAACACACACCCTCTTCGCCACTCAAGGCATCTGATAATAGCTGAATCGCCACATGCTCCACTTGCATCGGCACGATTCGATTAAGAGACCGTTGCACAGCGGTAATGTGACTAACCGGTTGAATAAACACAGCACAATTGGTTAGCACCATCGCTTCACAATCGCGCAACCAATCCAGCGGACATCTTGTTTCGCTCACCAAGCCGGAGCGCAACAGGCATGCACGCACCCTGCCCGGCAACACCCCTTGTGTAGCTGGCGGCGTAAACCAGCAACCCTGCCGATAGATCAACACATTCGCCGTCGCCGTCGCCAACAACGCATCGGACTGTTCAAACAACACATTTGCATCCGTAACGCCATGCAAAGCACGCAGCGTTTCAGCATAATCGGCCGAAAACTTAGCGATTTTTTTCTTGATCGGGAAGGGCCATCGAGCTAGGCGTAAAGTCACATCTGACGCGCCCCGCTGGTAAGGCAGGCACTGAATAAATACCTGTGAACCCTCAGCTCTGTTCAACAAACCCCAGCTTGCCTGGCCTCCGCTAACCGTTAAACGCACCAAGCAATCTGCTGCCAGTTTTATCGATGCTTTTAGGCATGAAGCGCGCAACTCTGCCTCATCGTCAGCAGCAAACAGCACACCAAACTCAGCCAAACCAGCCGTTAAACGCTGCCAATGCCCCGGCCAATCAAAGATATGACCGTCAATAATGCGAAACGTCTCAAAACACGATTCGCCATAAGCCAAACCTCGATCCATTTTTTCAACTGCTATTATCTGCATGCTTGATTTCTCATTCTAAAAGCGAACCTTCATCCTCGAATCATACCTGCGTTCATGGTAGCAAGCCGACCTATGAGCGATTTATACCTTGAGGCCATCGAACAAGCACGTGTCTATGACGTGGCCATTGAAACACCGTTGCAATTGGCAACTAAATTATCCGGCCGATTGCACAATGAAATACTATTCAAACGCGAAGATATGCAACCGGTTTTCTCATTCAAATTACGCGGTGCATACAATAAAATCGTGCAATTGAATGAAAGCGAACGTCGTCGTGGTGTCATCTGCGCTTCAGCCGGCAACCATGCTCAAGGCGTTGCGCTCTCCAGCCATAAGCTCGGCATTGAAGCAACCATCGTGATGCCACGCACCACTCCCGAAATCAAAGTCAGAGCAGTCGAACACCTGGGTGGGCAGGTTATTCTCTTTGGCGACAGCTATTCCGATGCCAGCGCCCATGCCGATGAACTATGCCGACAAAGTGGCAAGGTATTCATCCACCCCTACGATGATCCACAGGTGATTGCAGGCCAAGGTACGATTGCGGAAGAAATCCTGCGCCAACTGCCCGCCTCCAATCTAAATGCAGTCTTTGTGCCCATTGGTGGCGGTGGACTCATTGCCGGCATGGCCGTGTGGCTCAAAAAACATTCGCCGGACACAAAAATCATCGGTGTTGAACCCATCGATTCCGCTGCCATGTTTGATTCGATCAAAGCAGATAAACGCATCAAGCTCGACCAAGTCGGTATTTTTGCCGATGGCGTGGCCGTCAAACAGGTCGGCAAACACACCTTTGATCTGGTGCGGCGTTTTGTCGATGACATTCTGCTGGTCGATACCGATGAAATATGCGCCGCAATCAAAGATATTTACGAAGACAACCGCAGTATTGTCGAGCCTGCCGGTGCTCTGGCTGTCGCAGGTCTCAAAAAATATATACAAACCACTGGCGCACGCGGTCAGGTACTGGCCGCCATTAACAGCGGCGCAAACATGAACTTTGATCGCATGCGCCATGTTTCCGAACGCACCGAAATGGGTGAAGGGCGCGAAGCCTTGTTTGCTGTCACGATTCCTGAACGACCAGGCTCATTTTTGGACTTTTGCCGTATTATTGGTGATCGTAATGTCACCGAATTTAATTATCGCATGTCGAGCCGAAGCGAAGCGCATGTATTTGTCGGCATCAGTATCCGCGAACGGACAGAATCCACAGCGCTTCATCGATGCCTCGAATCAGCTCAATTACCCACCCTGAACCTGCAAGACAATGAGCTATCCAAGCTACATATCCGCCACATGGTTGGCGGCCACTGCGGGCTCGTTGAAGATGAAGTATTGTATCGTTTTGAGTTTCCAGAACGCCCCGGCGCTCTGCTTGAGTTCCTGACCCGCGCCCATGGCCGTTGGAATATCTCATTATTTCACTACCGCAACCATGCCGCAGCTTTCGGGCGTGTACTGGCAGGCATTGAAGTGCCGCCTGCAGAACGCCCGGAATTTGAAGCCTATCTCGATGCACTCGGTTATCCTTATGTCGATGAGAGCAACAATGAGGCCTATGCGATCTTTCTAAAATAGTAGCTGTTCAGGTCACCACTGATTTGCGAAGTATTATAATGAGTAGCGCCTCATGAACTAAACCGATGAGTCGGCTCATAGTATCAAGCGATGAAAGCCCGGCTTTCCTACACTGTCCAACACAAATTCAGGCCACCAACCGCGTTCATTTCACCGGCAGTGAACAATCAATAACGCATACATAAATTCGCAAACGCATTTTAGACGATAAGGTTTGTCTTAGACGCTCTTCAAGCTCTGTAGCGCTACGCACTTTCTTCCCATCTGCGGGGAGTGGCATTCCTTTACCGCCGAACCAGAAGATCAGATAGATGCCGTATCCATCCGCGCCGGGGTCACGCATGTATTTGGCTATTAATTGTTCATGCATTGCTCGCCACAGATCGCGGTGAGTGTCCTTCTTGATCTCAATCGGCACATTGAATCCGTTGGTGCCACCAAAGGAAACCCGGATGTCGGCCCGTTTATCGTCGGCATAACTCCCCTCTCTCTGAGCATCAATACCGATTTTACCCAGTCGTTCCCGTAAATCGGAAAGTAGCGCATCGCGACAGTCGTTCTCTGGCTTGGATTTTTCAAGGTACTTATTGCTGCTATCGTAACTCCAGTATTGCTGATAATCATTGGTGTTTCCATCGCGTATATTGTGGGCGGTTTCGCACAGTTGATCATAGGCCAGCGCGGCTAGGTCGGCGGCATTGGCGGGTTGAAGATTAGCCAGTGACTGGGTCACTTGCGCCACGCTCAAGCGGCGGAATGATGCTTTACGACGGGCAATGCGCTGGCTGTGCTGAGCATGACGTAATTGATTGTGCCAGTTTGAAAGTTTAGGCAAGCCAAGCAAACGCTCGGTTTCCAGAGACACTTGCTCACTTGGATCGCTACCCAAAATGTTAATGAATGAGCGCAACATGTCGGCAGTGCGCATGGCATTCGTCACCACGCCATCGAGTCGGGCATCCTGGCAATCCGGACCAAACAATTCGATCATACGAGCCGTTACACTTATGGGTATAGATAACCCTTCAGGGAAATCAGATCTTCCGAAACTCTCATAGATGAAAGCTGCGAGATGCGCCCTTCGCTTCTGATTTTTGCCTATAAACTGAAATAGTTCTTTTTCATAGGTCTCGGGCTTGAGCAATAAAGCGCAAGTCAACCAATACACTTTCTGTGCAGCATCCATACTTTTCAGCAAAGACTTTCTAACAACCAGCGTGAGCAAATTTTCTCTGCTTAAATAACGCAAGCTTCCTTTAAGCAGGCGATCCAACACAAATGAAACCTGCTTCACACCGGCACGCACCGGAAATCCTCCCAGCAGCTTCGGCAGCGCCAAGCGGGCAACTTCGGCATAAGCATTTTCACCTGTCAATAAATGTAGGCCGTTAATATGCTCCTTTCTGGCGCGCAGCATCGGTTGGACATAAGCGAGATAAGCATCCGCAACCAAGGACGGCCTTGCTTTTGCCAACGACTCAAACCACTGCGGTTCATCACCCATTCCATCGGTCAAACGGAACAGAAGCAATCGGGACAGCACCTCATCGGGCAAGCTTAATGCCTCATCTGAATTGATGCGAAACCGATGATCCATTCCAAGCAGGCATGCCGAACGGATGTAGTGTGCCCCCTGACCTTTGACTGCCAGCTCAACAATTTCGTTCACTGCGGGAAGGTCAGGTCGATCAAGCGAATGTCGAAAACCCGAATAAGCGGCATCAATCAGTTCTTCATCCCCATCGAGAAAATCGTGCAGGCGTTCCCGTGGGGTATCACCATGGGCATCCCGCATTACGCCTTTATATGCTAACGCAAGATCGTGCAGAATATTCGGGAAAGCACTGCCATTCTGAATGGCGACGATATGTTGACGGTAGAAAGCAATCAATTTTTCTTTTTGATTCTGTTCTTCGATTTTTCTTGCTTGAATTTTTCTTGCATGCTCCCGCTCCCAACCTTCTATGCGACAAGATATGAACGGCTCAAGCCATACTTCAAATTTCGGATTTTCATCGACCCACGGTTCCAAAAACTCCAATACCGAGAAAGGCAGATAATCCTTACCACTATTTTTTCGCAGCAAGTGAACCGATTGAGTGAAATAATATGCAGCCACCTCGGCATGTATCTCGGATGCTGCTTTTTCCAGATACCATGTCTCAATGCCGGTTGGGGGCAATGAAATAGAAAGTCGCCTAGAAGCCTGCTGCATACAAATCCATGGGTGCGTTTGATTGATGCATTTCGATCCGGCATACTCAATCAGCGACTTGTAGCGCTCCGGTCGATCTACGAACCACACAGAGATATGTTTGGCATGCTTCTCATCGATCCTCGGGTAATCAAACCCTTCCAAGCCAAGACCAAGCCATGCATAGAGGCGTTCATCCGTTGCGGCATCGCCATACATCTCAATACCCCGAGCAAGCAATACTCCTTCCATCCGATCGAACCGGTGAGCGTCCTGCTTCTGATCTTCTGGATTCCGTATTCGCGACAGTTTATCCAATAGTATTGGCAGGCATTCGTTGGAAGATTGCTCTGGCAGATAGTGATCCCAGAACATATCATAGCTGCCGATCAAGCGATTAGACTTGGGCCAGTGCAGGTAATCGAATACTTCCGCTGGAGTGATCGACTCAGGGTAAAGTTCTTTCAGAAGCGTGCCTATCAGTTCGTCTTCACCATCTTCGACGACTCCATCGCGAATATCTTTCGCCAACTGCAATATTCTTGATGTCTCTGGCTGAACCCCGAGAATCAGACTCCAAATGGCGTTCTTCCGAATGCTTGGCATATAACTGGTGTCGCGTATGATTTTTTCCAATGGCTCGGCCAGTTCTGGCATCGTTTCTCCGTACCGGATGGCATCGAGTACACAATTCAGTAACGATTGATCAGATTCGCTACGCGAGGGAGAGGTGAGCATTTTCCGGAAGGTTGCTTCCATATCCGCAGTACCCAACGCTCCAAAGGGAGAATCAGCCCAATCATCGGAGCGAAACCATGGATAGCGCACCGCTTCGTCTCCTAATGCCCCAAGAACACGTTCCTTGTCCTGCGCCGGAAAGCCACGCACATCACCATAGAGCACTACAGCCAATGGGTCGCGTTCGATCAATGCGCTGCGCCCGGTTCTACTGTGAACAGATAGCCATGCGGCCAGACCACGCAGATCAGGGACGATGCCGCCGTCATCACCTGCCATCAACGCCAGTACCCGACTGATTGGCAGTCCTGACTGTTCGATCTGTGAGGCCAAATAGCGTGCGCCGAGAAACTCCGCAACCGTACGATGAACCGGCATACGCAACTGTTCACCATCACCATGAAACAAATTGCTCTTTATTGCTGCAAGCAAAGGCAAATTGGGTTCCCTCAGATCGTTCCAGAAAACATATTGATCATCGCTCAAGCCCTGATCAAGTGAAAAGCCAGCAAAACCTGCCAGTAGCTGAATAGCGCAGAGGTATCCGGCAGCATCAAGCATAGCATCGTCTGGAGGCATATTGCCCCGCTTCGCAACCAAGTGCTCTCGATTCTTTTCCCGAACAAGTTGCTTACAGGCAGATTGGTATATCTCCGCACGGCTTTGCGGCCAGCTGTTACCACCCGTCGCATCAATCAACAGGTTCAAAGTTTGCGGGTTTCGGAGTAGTTCATACAGACGGTATCTCTGTGCTTGTTGCATGAATGCCGCAGGATCGGGAACGGCTGGATTGTGTTCGAGAACCTCGATAATGTCATCATTGTTTAGAGGGTCGAGATGCAGCGCAATGACATCGCCGTTGGGCGATACGCGCTTCAATGCATCACTGTCACTCGCTCCCAGCCAATCCGCCTCACGACACGACAGGCGAAAACGTGGACGACCAAGCCTTTCCAGATGCTTGCGGATGTGATCGAGGGGTGTCCTGCCATCACTACCATCGACGCGAATTTCGTCCAGTCCGTCAATGAACAAGGTCATACCCTGCAGTTCTGCTCCCGGTTCAAAAACAGCAAAATCACGTGCCCGGATATACTTGCTGCCGGGTTGACCTGCTTCCAGTCTGAACGACTCTGTTTTACCCGCTCCAGGGTCAGCCAAAAGCACATAGGCTTCTATGTCGCGATATGATTCCAGTGGATGGCTTTCATGCAGTTCCGCATTGTCCGATTGGCGCGTGCTTGTGCGCCGAACAAGGAAAGGGGGGGGAGTGTCGCTCAAAGCCAATGTTCCGCCGGGTATGAAAGGAATTCGACAAGTGGAATGCTAGTGTCACAGACAAGTACTTTCTTGCAATGGCCGAATTTTTCCTCAAATAGATCGAATCCTTTGATATATCCAGATGACGCTCCGCTCTTTACCTCAATAACAGTAATTTTTGATCCTCGTTCGATAACAAAATCAACTTCACGAGAGTTTTCGCGCCAGTAGTGCAGTCGGCAGTCGGGGTGACCTGAGTTGTAGAGGTGCTGGCCTACAGCGCTTTCCACTATTCTTCCCCAATACGTGCGGTCTGCTTTAGCTTCCACTTTGCTGTAGCCGGAACCTGCCGTCATCAGGGCATTATTCAGCACATTGAATTTGGGTGGCGAGGCGCGTCGCCGAAGCTGCTGTCCTGTGTAATATTTTTGCAGGCCAACAATCAACCCTGCATTTCCCAGCATCTCCAGATAACGTGCCAGAGTCGTCGTGTTTCCCGCACCTTGAAGTTGCCCAAGCATCTTGTCCAGTGCAACAATTTGCCCCGAATAAGCGCAGCCGAGGTGGAAGAGTTGCTTAAGAAGCGCAGGTTTATCAACCCGTGTCATCTCGAAAATATCTTTCTCGATGCTCGGTTCGATTAAGCTCCCGTTGACATAATTGCGCCAGCGCGACTCATCCCGAATAAATACTGCACTGCCCGGATATCCTCCGAAATAGAGGTAATCATCCAGATCGAAGTCAAATGCTTCGTGCATTTCCAAAAATGACCAGTGTGTGACTCTGATTAGCTCATATCGCCCAGTCAGACTTTCACTCATTCCTTTTTGCATTAATAAGGGAGAAGACCCAAGCAAAACAACATGTAGATTCAATCCCTCTGCTCGATCAGCATCCCACAAGCCTTTCACAGCCTCCGACCAGTCAGGAACCTTCTGAATTTCATCGAAAACCAAAATATGCCCTCTTTCTGACTTTCGAGCCGCATCACGCGCCCATTGCCATTTTTCGATCAACCAAGCGATATCACGCACACCAGAACTCTGATCATAGCTACTACTGGTAGCGATAGTATATCCGGGATATTGTTCTTCGTCGGGGCGATCCACAGGCACAAAGTGATAGTGATCAGGGCTGAATTCAGACAGGACATCGCGCACAATAGTGGTCTTCCCAATCTGGCGTGGGCCTGCAATAAACAGCAGGAGTCTAGGGGACTCTTTAAGCCGGCTTAGGAGAAGAGAAACTTCCTTACGTTGGTATGAACCCGCAGCCATAATTACTCCATTGAGTTAATTTACTCATGACTGTAATTCAATATGCTCCAGTTTGCAAGTAAGCCCTAATAAAATAAACGGGACGCTACCACTGCTGTTCGGAGAGGTTGTTTATCTCATCTCCAAAATGCTCTCCAATGTAACAAATGGCTCGCGAGTAGGCATCAATGGTCTTGGGCTGTAAGCCTTTGAGTTTTAGGTGTTGAAGGTGCTTTCATAATCCTGTTTGAAGATAGTCTCTGCTGTCATGTCGTGTAACCTCGTATGCATTCGATTCCCCTGTATTGAGGGATGGTGCGAGGTTACTCTTTTGCTTAATGAAGCTAACGGAGCATGAACCCAATGCAGAGATGGGTATACTCCGCGATAGCGGCTTCGTCCAACGCGATAATTTCACCGTATCATGCCAGTATTCCGCTCGACAGATAAGAGAGCGATTCGGAGAAAAACACCATGTCCAGACCCTTAAAAATGTTTATGCGCGGCAAGCGAATCACCATGCTGCAAGAAATTCTGCAGCGCATGGGTTATCCGATGCATGATCAAGCCGGTTTATTCGGCGCATCCACCCGCGATGGCATCAAAGATTTCCAGAAACGGCAAGGCTTGAAACCCACCGGAGCTGTTGATGAGGATTTACTCAACCGTTTGCAACACGGCTCATCACCTTCAAAGCAGGAGGCGAGCTCTCCTGTAGAAACAAGTTCACCACTAGCCTGCAATCAACACCAGCTTGATGCCCTCATTAACCTATTGATTGGCAAAGGTATCATCACACAAGCAGAGCTCGATGAACCGATGCCGGCAGCGAAAGCGCTACGCATCACACAACCGCCATTGCTATAATGAAAACAGATAAAACGGTTCCTGAATTCACGGCCTTTTTACGGCCGGAGTTTACCGCTCTATTAACGGCTAAAATTCTGACCGGAGAATCACTCAACCTGATCAGTCCACACGGACAAGGGCGACGACGAACCCTGCACGACTTACGCCACAACCTACCCAAACCATTACAGCTATTTCACTTTAATATGCGCAACATCAATGTATCTCCCATCGTTTTGCCACCGCTGAGCAATGCACAACTGCTGGCTGAGCTGCGTCGTCGCGATGGTTCGAAAACAACACAGCAGTTGCGCAGCTTAAGTGCAACTCTGCTGCATCAATCCGCACCTTATTCCGCCCTCGAGCAATTATTTCCGATTTAAAATGGCAATCTGTTCGCTAATCGCTTGGCGTGTATTCTCTGCTAAATCAACCAGTACTTTTTCAGGCGAATCATGATCAGCGATGAATACTGCACCCTGTGCCTAATAATAAACCGTATGCGCTGCAATATCTTTTGTGACTACTGCACCCGCACCAACAATCACCCCATCGCCGATGCACACACCCGGCAGTATCTTTGCGCCGCCGCCAACCCACACATGATTGCCAATATTCACCGGCTTGGCAAAACAAACACCCTGTTTTCTAGCCTCGGCATCTTTGGGGTGATCGGAGGTATAAATATGCACACCCGGCCCAAACAACACACCATCACCAATACGAATGGGCGCAGCATCGAGCATGATGCATTGAAAGTTCGCATAAAAATTTTCCCCCAACTCAATATTCACACCATAATCACATTGAAATCCAGGCTCCAATACGCAGCTACCGATTCGTTTAAACAAACGCTTGATATGTTTCATATTGCCCGGGCTTGGATGTGCATTGTATTTTGCACACGCCAATCGAGCCTGCTCACGCAACTGCCTGAGCTCCAAATCAAGGCAGTTGTAGTCTTGCCCTGCAATCATTTTTTCAAATTCGCTCATGAATAGTATCCCTGCCTGCATTATTTCTGTCTGAAGATTGCTAAAATCACGATCCGCTCCATACTTTGCAGCATGGGCTAAGCTGTGAATCAGCGGTGTTCACATCACTATTCCAATCACATTTCGATCATACGGACTTCAAGGATACACATGAAAAAAACATTTCAATTAAAGCACCCAAAAATCAAAGTTGCCAGACTCTTGGATAATGTCCGACGCGATGTCAAAAAGTACCTCAAACGGGAACGCAATAAAGAGCTGCCTGAAGGTGTTGATTTCTGGGATTTCGATTGCAAATTTGGTGCAACAGTGGACGAGGCTCAAACCATTCACGTCAGCGAAATTGGCAAACACATCGACACAGTTGAAACACAGCAATTAAGTTCATTCTATCTGGAAATTTTAGCCAAACCCGCAACACGCACATCAAAACCAGATCCATCACCGTATGATGATCTGGATTCAACATCGTAATACGCCACGGCGACACACGAAACGCTGTCCCCTACTGCAAAGGAGCAACACATGTTCGTGAGAATCGATAAAAAAACATTGGCCGAAAAAACCATCAGCAGTGAAGAAATGGTCAGCGTGCTGGAAGCAGACCTAAAAGCCAAGATCGTCGATGAAACGCTAACCGACATCGTGCTCGGCACATACGAATACAGCAATCGCCTGGCGCACTACAAATACATCATTGAATAATCCCGCCATATCAGCCCAGTCATTGTGGCCAACAGCCCTTGCTTGACCCTTTGATCACTTATCAAAAGATGAAGAGTGTTTTCCAATGAAAACGTGGTTGTTCTCCGCAATAATGGCTTCGTCCAACCGTTATTCATTATAAACATCAAACCGAGTCCGCCTTACAAGCGAACTCAGCTTACCAACAGCCCCATCTTATTTGACAAGCTCGTCGCTGCGCCGGAAACTTTGCCCTATGAATGCCAAAGCGCTGCTAACGCAGCTTTACGATACACCCGAAACCGACATCCTTGAACAAATCACTACACTGAAAGCCGAACTTGGTGATCAGGTATTGATACTCGGCCACCATTACCAACGCGAAGAAGTCTTCGCCTTTGCCGATGTGTCCGGCGACTCCCTCAAACTCTCACAGCAGGCGGCTGAAACTACCGCGCCTTACATTATTTTCTGCGGTGTACATTTCATGGCTGAAACTGCCGACATACTGACTAGCGATGATCAGACTGTGATTCTGCCCGATTTGGCAGCTGGCTGTTCAATGGCCGATATGGCCGACGATGAGCAGGTTAAACGCTGCTGGGCAGAATTGAGTGACGTTATCAATCCAGATCTGAGTGTAACGCCGGTGACCTACATCAATTCAACCGCATCCCTCAAATCCTTCTGCGGTGAACATGGTGGTATTGTCTGCACCTCCGGCAATGCGCAGAAAACTCTCGAATGGAGCTGGAATAATCGTCAAAAAATTCTCTTTTTCCCCGATCAATATCTGGGTGAAAATACAGCTGTTGCGATGGGTGTCCCCGATGAAGACATGATTGTCTGGGATCCCTTTCTGCCGCTTGGTGGCAACACACCAGAAGCGATTGAACAGGCTCGTTTGATTCTATGGAAAGGCTTTTGCTCGGTACACCAGCTATTTAAACCCGAACATGCTGCAACCATGCGCCGCAATCATGATAACATTGAAATACTGGCGCATCCGGAATGTTCACGCGCAGTATGCGAAGTCTCCGATTTTATCGGCTCCACTGAAATGATCATCAAGCATGTGACTCAAGCGCCCAGCGGCAGCAAATTTGCCATTGCCACCGAACTTAACCTGGTCAACCGCTTGCGCATTCAATTTCCAGATAAACCGATTTGGTTCCTCTCACCGATGATTTGCATGTGCTCAACCATGTTCCGCACCGATCCGCAACATCTGCTTGTCGCCCTCTGCTCAATTCGTGAAGCTATCGAACACAATCACACCATCAGCAACCAGATCAAAGTACCGCATGAACAACAGCGCTGGGCCAAACTAGCGCTCGAAAGGATGCTCAATCTTGCGTAAAAATATATTAACTCATACCGCGCTGACATTAGCGCTACTGCTGTGCCTGAATCCAGCCCATGCTGAAGAATACGATCTGAACGCAGTACAGCAGCAGGTCGATGCCTTCAAACAGGGCAAATACTCCAGCTACGCGCCTCAAACCATCAAACGTGCCGATGCCTATCTGGGGGCCGCGATGTTGGCCAATGAGCAGGCAAAACGCGTCGAGTCTCAGAATGCAATCATGCAGGCAAATGAGAAACTGAGCGAAGCCAGGCAAACCGCTCGCAGCTTTATGAAGCAGTTCGCCGCATTGATCCGCTTGCGTCGGGACACCTTAACCACCCTCGATATCGTCACCGCATCCGAGCCGTCCAATCGATCTGCCGGCTTCTCAATCGCCCAGCCCATCAAAACAGGTCAGGCTGAATTTGATCAGGCTATTCGCAGTTATGAACAAGGCCAGCTCAATCAAAGTCAGGCTCATGCCCTCAAGGCTGAGCAAACGTTCCGGCAAATCATGTCCGAATCAATGCCCCTACTAACCGAGCTCACTGTCACTGCAATCGCTAAAGCCGCCAATGCTGGAGCGAAACAATATGCTCCACAAATATATCAGGCTGCCAAAGATAAACTGGTCGCCTTGCACACATTCAGCGATGGGCTGCATCACGCCGTACCCAAAGAACCAGAGCAGGCTTTATATTTAGCGCGTGAAGCCAAACACATGTCGGAACAGGTGAAATTGTGGCGTAAAAAGACACGCAGCCATGAACAGATTGTACTCAAACAACGCGCTGCAAATCTAAAGCTGGCTCATGCCTTGCAAATCAGCACAGAAAACAACCCCATGCTTATCGCAGTGCGCAACAACGATCTCTTAGCTGCCATTGAGAAAAACAATAAAGCTCTGGCTGATGAACGTCAGGCTCACAAACAGGATATTATTCGTCTCAAACAACAGGCAAAAACAGATCTTCAACGCCAGCTTAGCGCGCAAACCGATGAGATGATGCAAGTGCAACAAAGCCAGATGTCGACAGTCAAAGAAGCATTCCGGGCAAAACTGGAGCGAGAAACCTTTGACAGCAAACGACAACAGCGCTTACACCAGCTATTCAAACCCGGTGAAGTGGAAATCCTGGTGAATCTCGATGGTTCATTATTGCTACGTTTATCCGGCCTGAAGTTCGCCCCATCGCGCAGTAAAATTGACTCAAAGTATTTTGATTTACTCGGCCGTTTAAATGAAGTCATGTCCATCTATCAGGATCGTAGCCTGCGCATCGAAGGGCATACAGATAGCTTTGGTGATGTGAAACCGAATCAGGTGTTATCGCTCAAACGCGCTGAAGCTGTACGCGACTTCCTCATTGCCGCCGGTGCCGATGGCAGCCGTTTAAAAGCGCTCGGCTACGGTGAAGTGCGTCCGATTGCCAGCAATGAGTTTAAGCAGGGTCGCGCCATGAACCGGCGCATTGATGTGATCATTAACGCCAAGAAATAACGTGTTCATTTACAGGCTTACTTAGCTGATGTTTTCATAGTATTTCCCTTTAACTCCTATTGAATTGCATTGGAGCGGATAATGGTCATTTTTTCGATCTGCATATCGCGCATCGCATGCGGGATTCCACCAATCCCCAGACCGGAATGTTTCAGACCGGCAAAGGGCATCCAGTCCACACGAAAGGCCGTGTGATCATTGATCATGACCGCCGATGCATTGAGTCGGTTGGATATGTATAAAGCGGTATCGATAGTGCTGCTGTAAACAGCTGCTTGAAATGCCATATCAAGCGCATTGGCTTGATCAATGGCCGCATCCAGCTGCTCAAACGGATAAACACACAGCACAGGGCCAAAGATCTCATGTGTAGAAACACTGGCATCCGGTGGCGGATCAAACAGCACAGTGGGTGCATAACATTGATGTGCAAGGCGTTTGCCACCGCAGAGCAATGGCCTCCAGCTGCAATCGCCTCCTCTACCCATGCATGCACCCGATCCACTTCGTTGGCACGAATCAACGGCCCCACTTCGGTCTGATCGGATAATGGATCACCAACACGCAATCTGCTCGCATGCTTACTGATTTGATCCGCCAGTTCACGTGCAATAGAGGTATGCGCAAAGATACGTTGTACCGATACACAAACTTGACCGGCATGATAAAAAGCCCCTTTCAGCAAACTCGGCAAGGCTTGCTCCACATTAGCATCATCCGCCATGATGACCGGAGCCACACCGCCATGTTCAAGCGCACAGCGCGTTCCAGGGGATAGTTTTGAACGCAAATACCAGCCTACCCTGGCACTGCCTATAAAACTGAAAAATCCCACTCGTGTATCACTGACCATCTGTTCGGCCAAAGCAAGCGATTCGGGCAAAACCCATTGGCACCAGTCCTGTGGTAAGCCTGCTTGATGCAACAAACGCACCAATCGAATACACGATAACGGAGTCTCTACAGCAGGCTTGATGATCACCGGGCAGCCCGCAGCAATGGCAGGCCCCACCTGATGCGCAATCAAGTTAAGTGGATGATTAAACGCACTGATCGCCAAAACCACACCGACAGGCTCGCGCTGCATGAAAGCAATGCGCTGTTGAGAAGCGGCATTCAAGCCCATGGCTGGCGCCTGGCTGGACTCGGAGCGCAGGCTATCAATGCACAGACGAAAGATATCCAAGCAGCGAACCATTTCGATGCGTGAATCCAATAACGGTTTACCACCCTCTTCCACTGCCAGACAGGCCAGTTTTTCCGCCTGCTGCTGCATCAAGACAATCAGCTGCTCAAGTACTGCGATACGTTGCGGCACAGTGAGCTATGCCTTTCTATTGCTGAACAGTTCATGGGCACGCTGGAGTGCCAGCTCTATGGTTGCAGCATCGGCTGTCGCGACCGTTGCAATGGTTTTACATGGTAGGGCGAAAAGACAGTTAAAGGCGTGCTATGCTCTTCGGCAGCAAAATGCACATTGTAAGCAGCATCCGGTTCCCACAAGGCATAGCCCCCATCTTCCATGGTCACCTGCCGCCCTGATGCTTCCACTCCAAGCTTTCGCTTCAATCGTATCAGAAACTCCTCGCTTCCAACATACACTGCCTTTGACCACTTTTCCTGCCGCGTTTCAAACAAGCACCATGAACTTCCTGTTCGACCTGCCAATCCAAGCCTTCCGGTCTCTTGCAAATTTGAATAAAAAACCGCCCTTATGGCAGCGATGGGTAATATTGTTGCACCCTTCCAATACCACAGGATGATCAAGCCCCTGTGTGGAATGGAAATCATCTATCCAAAAAACCATAGTTGCTTGTCCTTATGTTCTCTACTTTCTCCATGGCGAAAACGCTACCATCCCCATGCGACATCCGGAGCCGCATTGACAATCATGTATGACAGATGATTGCCATTGATAGATACTGCGCTGCATGCCAACCCCCATTCAACGCGCTCGCCATATTCTCAAATCAACCTTCGGCTATGATGATTTCCGTCATCATCAAGCCGATATTATCCAGGCTGTAATTGAAGGGCAGGATGCGCTGACCCTGATGCCAACCGGTGGCGGCAAATCCATCTGTTATCAAATTCCAGCCCTGGTGCGCTCCGGCACTGCGATTGTCGTCTCACCCTTGATTGCGTTGATGCAAGATCAGGTCGATGCGTTGCAGCAGTTGGGCATCCATGCCGCCTTTCTCAATTCAACATTGCATCGCGGTGAACAACGCTTGATTGAAGCAGATTTATTAAGGGGTAAATTTGATCTGCTCTACCTCGCCCCCGAACGTTTGCTTAACGCGGCGATGCTAAACCTGCTCGATCAATGCGAAATCGCCCTGTTCGCCATTGATGAAGCCCATTGTGTGGCGCAATGGGGGCATGATTTCCGCAAAGAATACCAACAATTATCCATGCTGCATGAGCGCTATCCTACTGTGCCGCGCATCGCCCTGACCGCCACTGCCGATCAACGCACCCGTGATGAAATTATCGAACAGTTGGCCTTGCAGCAGGCGCACGTATTTATCAACAGCTTTGATCGCCCCAACATCCATTATGCCATCCATGAAGCGGGTAATGCACGCGATGCCCTGTGGCAGTTCATTCAGTCCAAGCACCCCCATGATGCCGGCATTATTTATTGCCTAAGCCGTAAAAATGTTGAAGCGACAGCCGAATGGCTGAATAAAAAGGGGTGCACCGCCCTGCCCTACCATGCCGGTTTGAGTCAGAATATTCGTCAGAGTAATCAGCAACGTTTTCTGCGTGATGATGCTGTGATTATTGTTGCTACCATCGCTTTTGGCATGGGCATCGACAAACCCGATGTGCGTTTTGTTGCCCACCTGAATTTACCCAAAAATATCGAATCCTATTATCAGGAAACCGGGCGTGCTGGCCGCGATGGTCTGCCCGCCAATGCCTGGATGAGCTACGGTCTGAAAGATATAATCAATCTGCGCCTGTTCACGCAAAACAGTGATGCCAATGAGCAGTTCAAACGGTTGATGCTGCAAAAAACCGATGCCATGCTCGGCCTGTGCGAGCTAACCGGTTGCCGGCGACAAGCCATTCTAGCTTACTTTGGTGAAGACCTAAGCCAGCCCTGCGGCAATTGCGATAATTGTATCAACCCACCCGAAACATGGGATGCCACCACCGCCACACAAAAAGCATTATCCTGCATCTATCGCAGCGGCGAGCGTTTCGGCAGCCAGTACATTATCGATATTCTGCTTGGCAAAGCCGATGATCGCATCAGCCGCAATGGCCACGATCAACTCTCCACCTTTGGCATCGGAGTCGAACACAGCAATCCGGAATGGCGCGGCATTATGCGCCAACTGGTTGCCCACGGGCTACTGATCAGCGACAGCGAAGGTTACGGTGTCTTAAAGCTCACAACAAAATCATGGCCATTACTCAAACGCAGTGAAACACCACAAACAGTCATGTTAAGAAAATTACGCAAAGTTTCGAAACAACAGCAAAAAAGAACAAGGTTATCATCCCGAAGCACATCCGGAAAAAAATCCATTCAAAATTTATCCGAGCACGATCAACTCATCTTTGAACAACTGCGCACACTACGCAGTCGCTTGGCCAACGAACAGAATGTGCCTCCTTACGTTATATTTCCTGATAAAACACTGATCGAAATGGTCATCGCCAAACCCGGCAACAAGGCTCAAATGCTGGATATTTCAGGCATCGGTGAGGTGAAGTTGAACCGTTACGGCGACGCTTTTTTAAACGAGCTCAAGACTCAAACCTAATCACTGCATGAACAACCGTTATCGTGCTGACGAATAGATTACGACAACTAGAGATTCAATTGCAGGAAATGTTACCCCGGATCGTCCGGGGAGAAACGAGCCCAGAGCTGTGAAACGAAGGGCCATAGAATGTCGCCTGATCAATTTGAATATTTTATAGGCAGCCGGTAGGGAGACCCTGTCGGAAAACAGGGTGATGACTCTCAGGAAAGCTTACAACAACGATTTCAAAGAAAAAGGTAATGGGACTTGAGGTGTCAGTTTTCGACCGAAAACACTGTCAAAATTTATTATGCTGAATAGATACGTTTTTTCAAACTCATATTATTCGGACTATTCTGTACGATGCGATGAACTGACTACATTGAACAACAGGTTCCTAACCTGAATCATTTATAAATCCAGTTTCAAACTGAGTTGCAGCAACACTATTTGTTGCGCTGCCTGCCGTGGACATGCGCAAAACAATTTTTTTGACCCTTGGCCTATTTGCCTGAGTATGAATATACTGATGGAGGTTATCAATGTCATGTAGCATGAACCTGACGGCAAGAATGGATGCGCGGTCATACAATTCCGCATATAGGGCTGGCAAATGAAACGAAAGGATGGTGCATACCGGCAAAGCAGAGCTCCGCTTTTGTGTGTGCAATGGAAGATGTGCTTGTGCTTTACAAGCTACCTTATGATGAAAAACATCCAGTTGTTTGCATGGATGAAAGCAGCAAGCAGCACCTGCGTGAAACGCGCCAAAAGTTACCCATGGAACCGGGCAAGCCGGAACGTTACGACACGGAATATGAGCGTAATGGCACCAGTAACCTCTTTATATTTTTCGAACCATTACGCGGCTGGAGGCGCATTGATGTCACAGCAAGACGGACAGCCGTCGATTGGGCTCAGCAAATCAAAAAGCTGGTGGACGAGGATTATCCGGATGCAAAGAAAATCCGTTTGGTGATGGATAACCTCAATACGCACATCGGAGCATCCCTGTATAAAGCATTTGAACCCAAGGAGGCGCGCCGTCTGCTTGATAAACTGGAGTTTCACTACACCCCTAATCAAAAGTGATATGAAATGGAGGTTCGCGACCGAAGATGCACGCATTAAGTTGAGTCATCTTTACCCGATAATTTCGACTGGTTGATGTACTAGTTATAAATAGACAGTTTATTCTACCAAAATTCATTCTGGAGCCTTACGCGGTCCATCATTACGAATAACCTTTGCACGTCGAAGTTTCGTGAGTAAATTTCCCACCTTCTTTTTCTTCTGATCTTCATCCAATGCATCACTAAGTTTATTTAGTAACAATTCATCTAATTCACTTCGTGATGCTTTATCAAATTTATTTAAATAGTCAGTAATCAGTTTAGCGTAGTAATCATCGTCCTGAGCTCTGGTGCGAATGTAATCGACCTTACTGGAGGTCGCCTCAGCTACCGATGCCGAAACATGGAAGTTAGGTTTGCGTCCTTCAATGAGTCCATCACGCCGCAGACGCTTGATCATATCATCGGCCAGTGGCAATCGTTTCTGAACACGATCCAGAGGCAGATCAATTTTCTGGATCAATAGCCGACTGTATGCGGGATCTACTACGCTTCCATAAACCGTCATCTTCACCGCCTCTGCATCATCCAGATCATAATCCGGCATCGGAAAATAACGGCGGGCTTGTCTAGTGTGCATTTCATGGATGCCATAACCCATAGTGTCGATCATATTCAATTCAGACATGGCCTGGGCAAGAAATGAATTACGATAGCGCCGGGGTGTTTTATGGCCGGTGATATAGTCGCCCGGCAGACCTTCAAAGAAATCGCCTTCGTTTTCAAAAATCAGTTTATCCGGTTGTTCTGTCACAAGAACACGACCGTTACGGCTATAATCCTGATGGGCAATGCAATTGTGCAAGGCTTCCAGCACAACCTTTTGGTCATACTTGGAAACTTCCACCGCAAGCAATGTATCATCCGGCAAAATACGCAGCTGAATATTACGAATTCTCTGATAAAGAGCCGAGGTTGTGAGCAGTTCATCAAGATCACTGAATGTTGCTTTGGGCACAACCTGTGCCGACCAGTCGCTCGCTTCTGTTTATTGACGAATCTCATCAAGTTTATCCAGCCCAAGGTGAGTCAGGCTTTCACCGGCTCTGGCATAGTAATGCCCCTTCCATGCAATCGGCATTCCACGCGGTGCGGCAGGTATCTCAAACAAAACGACGCGCCCATTAGGGTCGTTCAATTGATGAATATTTCGAAAGGTAATGCTCGGCTCTGAGCTTTGCGCAATCTGTATCTTTGTGCTCTGCAACCGCTCAGTCTCTGGCCGGTAATCTGATCCAGCCACTGTACGCGTTTTGTTATCAACACCAGAAATAAGCCAGGCTCGTTCAACACCGCGCAAATTGTCTTCATTTGCCAAGGCCGAGAAATAGGAGCCAATCTTATCGGTAGGGTAATCATTACCAGCCTGCTTGAACTCCACCACTTCGTTTTCCCAAGTCGAGATTAAATCGGCCAACAACGATTGCAATGAATCCGGTTCCGTTATGATCATTTTCTATTCTCCTTCCCCAGCAGCTTGCTTGCATGAACTACGCCCACAGCCTTACCGTCATCGTTACAACCGATCACCAGCACGCCACCAACAGCATTAGCAAAGCCACCAGCCATTTCAGATATTCATCTTTCCATATCTGCTTATATTCGATTGTCTGGTG
>CAYOTF010000013.1:20365-23698 GCA_964406805.1 uncultured Zetaproteobacteria bacterium
CATATCAGCTTTCCCTTCGGCTCAGTATTCATTGGCTACCCTTCAACTGATAGCGACCCGTTTTTGGTGCACCTACAAAAACAATCAACTCCCTTTTTCTCAATGCAGCGATATCCCTTTTCGCTGTTTTTACAGAGACTCCCCATTGCGCCTCAATATCAGTAGCTTTAACACTCCTTCCCAGACTCAACTGCTCCAGAAACCATTGCTGACGATCATTTAATGCAGCACCTTCTACAGGGACATTTACAGGGACATCCGGATGAGGTCGAAAGATCACCCGCACACATGAAGCCAGCTCCTGCCACTCAGGCTCAGGGTATCCGCCCTGTCTACAGGCAGTGATGATGCGCTGATAACCACTACCCCATTGCTCCATCAATCCAAGTTCGTGCAGCACTCTTGAAACCACGATGTTGCGCACATGGCTTACCCCGGCTTTGAAATCATCCAGCGTCATACCAAATGGCAATGAACCCTGACTCTGAACCTCCAGCCTGTCAGAAAAAATGGAAATCATAATGCGCATGCCTGAGCGACTATAATCAGCATGAGCAAGTGCATTAATCAACACCTCACGAATCGCAACGGCTGGATATTCAGCAATATCCCTGCGCTGCATGGACTCAATTTTTGAGGCCAGTCGAGTATTTCGTATAATAAAACGTGGCACATCCGCCACTGCATCAAGTAGTGACGGGATATCCTGCCTATCAAGAAACTCGGTTTTATCGATACCAAGAAAACGGGCGCATGAAACCTTGGCATATGGAAAACAACGGCTTCGTATCTCCTCATGACCAAATATGTTATTAAGGGGTCGACACGGGCGCTTCATCCATTCTTCGCCATTTTCAAGAGACCCAAAGGTTTTATTAAGATTCACTAAAAAAGCATCATCCATCATAAAATGTATCATAGGCAAATATAGCTTGAAATGACAATTATCTTGTCATCATCATAAAGTTTTCCACCTCTCTTCAGGGCAAGCTAGCAGCTTGACCAGCAGATCATTCAGGAACCTACTCAATTTGCTTAAGGCAGGTTTTCTCACTATAGAGCTCCCACCAGCGAGTCGCTCATGGGATAATTATGCGTCGGCTATACGTTGCAGAAAAGATTCATGGCTGTTTGCGAATGAGCGCCAGCTTTTCGATGTACTCTTCTCCCCATGCTTGCAGGGCATCGAGTGTAGGGGAAAGGGTTAAGCCGAATTCGGTCATTGAATATTCCACCTTGGGCGGCACTTCAGCATAGACCTTCCGGTGAATAATCTGATCTGATTCAAGCTCTCGTAACTGTTTCGTCAGCATGCGCTGGGTAACGCCTGGAATCAGCCGTTTCAATTCATTAAAACGGAGGGTATCACTGCGCAAGTGGTGCAGGATGATACCTTTCCATTTTCCACCAATTGCTTCTAATGCGGCTTCAACCGGACAACCGAAGCTTGTGCAATACTCATCATGCTTCATCGCGATACCTCTCAATAGTATATATGTTGATACTACCATACAAAATAGTGCGTACTTATATTTTTATTTACTGGAAATACTATTCGGTTTCTAAATCAATTCACAACAGGAGTCCACTATGAAAACCAAAGATGCCATCACAAACCGCAGGTCGATCAAGGCATTCGATCCAAACCATCAGATTCCGGATGCAATTGCCAATGAACTGATCTCTTTGGCCATGTTATCCCCGACGGCGTTTAATATTCAACACTGGCGTTTTGTTATCGTGTCGGATGCAAACATTAGAAAGGAAATCAGAGAGGTAGCATGGGAGCAGCCACAAGTTACCGATGCCTCTCTGCTGATTATTCTATGTGCAGATTTGAAGGCATGGGAAAAGAGACCGGAGCGTTACTGGGTCAATGCGCCTGCAGAAGCACAGGAGTATATTTTACCCGCCATGGATGCCTATTATCGGGATAACGAACAAACGCAACGTGATGAAGTCATGCGCTCCTGTGGCATTGCGGCCCAAACGCTTATGCTTGCCGCCAAATCCATGGATTATGATTCTTGCCCCATGGATGGGTTTTATTTTGATGCAGTTGCCCGTCTGATAAAACTACCCGATGATCATGTTATAGCGATGTTTGTGGCCATTGGAAAAGGCATAAAAGCGGCATCGCCCAGAGGTGGTCAACTGAGCCTGAATGAAGTTGTGATACAAAATGGGTTTTAATGTGTGGAAGGGTTTTATAACTTGACATTTATGAGGCTCTAAAGCTAGCGAAACATGAGGGTCAGCAAGTAAAAGGTTTAGTTTTTTTGTTATGGCGCTGGTTATTGTCTACAATATCAAGTTATGAAAACCCTCTCCATTATCAAGCCTGACGGCTCATTAAAACACCTCCCTGTTGTGCTTGAAACGGAGGTTATCATTGCTTATGCAGCACAATTAAGCATCTCAAATACATCGCTATAATCAAAAGGTTGTAATCTTGTTACTTTTCGTCATAAACCGTTATTGTGAAAAAGTTAATCCAGACACTTAAATCATTAAACACACAAGGCACCAACCTTCCTTTTGCTGTTTACACATGTAAACAAAATCAATTCCTGCGTAATATTCCTATCCTCAAGCCCGTCCTAGTTGTGATACTGGAAGGAACAAAGGAAATCGTTCAAGAAAAGAACCTCATATCCACACAAGGACAATTTCTTTTCCTCGCGGGCAACAATGAAGTAACTTTAAACAATATTACTCACAAAGGCTCTTACATGTCCTTAATGATAGAGTTTGAACAAAGTGACTTTGATATTCTTACTCAGCCTTCAACAACAAACAAAACATCGTGTGTAGGCAGTCAAACTGAGACATTAATTACGTGCCTAACTCAATATATTCAATGGAAACCTTCCCTAGCCAAAGAGATTCTCAAGCTAAGAAGAAAAGAGCTTTTAATGCTTCTAAGCCTCCAAGGCTACTCTGATATCGCATCCATGAGAGAGACTTTAAATACAACAAATACACTCATTGATATGTTTAAAGAAGACATCGGCACGCGCTGGGCAATAAAAGATGTTTGCCACAAGCTTTCGACAAGTGAGTCAACACTTCGGAGGCAATTGCGCTCTGAAAACGCAAGCTTTAATGATATACAAAATCAAGTGAAATTAGGCTATGGCATACATTTGATCCAAACAACAAAATTGCCTATCTTAACCATTGCTGAGCAATGCGGGTACCAATCACAATCTCGCTTTACAGAAAGCTTTAAGAAACGCTTTGGCATAACACCCCTTAAACTACGAAAAACACATCTGTGCGTATTCCGGTGAACGCGACACCTGATTCCGGAGGAAGGCGACACCCTGACGG
>CAYOTF010000014.1:0-13014 GCA_964406805.1 uncultured Zetaproteobacteria bacterium
ACCTGATGCGCGGTCTGATTGCGCGCCACTTCAACAAAGACCGGAGATTGCAAGAAGCCACTGGCCAGTTGTTTGATCTCTTTGGAAAAGGTGGCAGAGAACAGCAGATTTTGACGCTTTTGTGGCAGCATCTTTAAGACACGGCGAATATCATGGATAAAGCCCATATCAAGCATGCGATCCGCTTCATCGAGTACAAAAAACTCAACCTGTGATAAATCCACTTTCCGTTGATTGGCCAAATCCAGCAAACGACCTGGAGTCGCCACCAACACATCCACGCCACGACGCAATTTTTCAATCTGCGGGTTGATACCTACCCCGCCAAATACGACTGTGCAACGCAGGGGTAAATACTTACCATAGGTCGCCACACTTTCAGCCACTTGAGCGGCCAATTCGCGTGTTGGTGTTAACACCAGAGCCCGTACCGGCCGACTACGATTGCTACGCTCGGGATGCGTCTTTTGCATGAGATGCAGCATGGGCAGTGTAAATCCAGCAGTTTTACCCGTACCGGTCTGGGCGCCGGCTAAAATATCGTGACCTTCAAGAATCACCGGGATTGATTTTTCCTGCACCGGAGTCGCAGTCGTATATCCCTGATCGTTTACTGCACGCAGCAGTTCGGGCGATAAACCCAATTGTTCAAATTTCATTATTTATTAGTCCATTGCATCCGCCATATCTGCCTATTGAGATAACACAGAAATCACTGAATGTGTTGGATGCTAGTTATTTTCCTGAATCGCCGACCATCAGTGCTTGGCCGGGTAGAAGATAAAAGGGAGAGCCTCTCATCTGAAGGCGGCGCACACTGATGGTTATTCGTCAAAACGCAAGCAAAGCATCGATAAACATCATGATGCCATGTTCATGTCATCATAATTTTGAGGAAGCTCTAATTATATCGAATGAAAAGCTGAGCGACTTAAAAAAGGTTTTATAAAGCCTGCGGGAAACCTAGTTTGTCGTGATCAATGCATGGGCGGTTTACGCGAAAATCCGACATATCAATTTGAGGTTGATCCCCCATGATCCAGCGACTCATAATATCTGCCGTGGCCGGTGCCAACACCACACCATTACGATAATGACCACTGGCCACCCATAAACCTGGCTGCCCATCCACAGGCCCCAGATAGGGTAAGCCATCGGGACTGCCCGGGCGAAAGCCCATCCATTGCTGAACGACTGCAGCATTTTTTAGACCCGGTGCGATTTTATAGGTGGCATCGAGCAACTGATCAACGATAGCAGAGCTAGTGCCGCGTTGGAAACCAACGTCTTCCATGCTCGCGCCGACCAAAATATGACCATCGTTCCTAGGCACCAAATAGACATCGTCGTGTTTAATGATGTGATTCACCTTGCCCTGCTGATCTTTGAGCAATACGATCTGACCTTTAACCGGTTGAATGGGCAACTCTAAACCAATCTGAGCGGCCAGTTCACCACTCCAGCTGCCTGCCGCTAGCAATACCGCATCGGTTTCAATGCTCTCACCATTGGCAAGCTTCACTGCGTTGATGTGCCCATCGGCTGATTTTTGTACGCCCACCACTTCAGCATGCTCTCGAATAGAAACATCAATAGAAGCCAGCGCCTGCTTCACCGCTTGAAGCAAACGCGGGTTACGCACCTGCCCGACATCTGGCCACAATAAAGCGCCACTGATCCGATCACTTAAACAGGCTTCATGGGTTTTGCACTGTGCCGCATCGAGCTGTTCAACGTTCCAGTCAAAACGTTTCGACCATGCCAAGGCCTGCTGTTTATGCTGGATACGGTCATCGTCAAACAATGGAATCAGCAAGCCGGTCTTGCGCCACTGGATGCTGGTATGACTCATTTCCAACAACAGCTCATGCATGGCTGGATATAAAGACAGGCTTGCATCTACCAGATGCGTAAAGCTATCCGGATAAAGCCAGGGGTGAATTGGACATAGAATCCCGGCACCAGCCCAACTGGCTTCCTGGCCGGCACATCCCTTTTCCAGAATAACCGGTTGCGCACCGAGACGATGCAAATACAGCGCCGTTAAACAACCAATAATACCGCCACCAATAATGGCCACACGTTTACCATTCGAGTTTTTGCCTGTGTTGATTCGAGTCACCGATACGCTCCCGATTTACTTGCATCAATTTATTTACATCAATCCAATGCATCAACCTGCTCGCATCAATCGAATGCATCAATCGAATGCATCAAACTTGCGGAAAGCATGCTGCAGCGCCACTATGCCGCCATGCAAGCTGTAGCCTCTCCGACAATGAATGTATCGCAAGCTTATCAATATTGCCAAGACATCGCACGCAAGCACTATGAAAACTTTCCTACCGCATCAAAGTTATTGAACGCCAAGCTACGTCCTGCTGTTGCAGCCATTTATGCCTTTGCGCGTCACGCCGATGATTTGGCCGATGAGGGCGATGCACCGGCAGCTACCCGGCTCAAACAGCTCGATGCCTGGGAAACATTGCTGGAGCGCTGTGAACAAGATCAAGCCATTGATCAACCCATTTTTCAAGCCTTAAGCGATAGCATTGAACGCTTTGATCTCGATATCGAAGAGCTGAATAATTTGCTCATCGCTTTTCGTATGGATGTCACGATTCATGCTTATTCATCGCTGGATGAATTGCTGTTTTATTGCAAACACTCAGCCAATCCGGTGGGCAGACTGATGTTGCAGCTGCATAATATTCGAGAACCTGCAGCTATTCTTTGCTCCGATCATATCTGCACCTCCCTGCAACTGATTAATTTCTGGCAGGATTTAAGTATCGATTTACCCCGAGGCCGCTGTTATCTGCCCGAAGACTGGTTGCAGGAGTTTAACCTTTCCGGCCAACAGCTGCTCGATGCACAGGTGAATTCGCTGACCTTGCAACCAGCATTGCACAAAGCTATCGCCGAGACCCGCAACATGCTTGAGTCAGGGCTTCCCTTGCTGGCCATGATCCCGTTTCGTCTGCGCCTGCAAATTGCAGCCACAATCCATGCTGGCCGCTTGATGCTGGATAGAATCGAAGGTTTGAATGATGCTCTGCAACAACGCGCCACGGTGCATAAATCCGATTGGAAACGGCTTGCCTTACCGATTTTAACGGATGCCTTGTTTCCACCAAAAGAGCCCCGATCATGACTCCTGAACAATACTGCCGCGATAAAACCCGGGGTTCCGGCTCCTCATTTTTCTATGCCTTTTTGTTTTTGTCCGATGATCAACGCCGTGCCATGATGGCTTTGTACGCCTTTTGCCGCGAAGTTGATGATATCGCCGATGAAATCAAGGAACAGGAGGTTGCCCTGCCCAAGTTGGCCTTCTGGCGAGAAGAATTGACTCGCGTATTTAGCGATCAACCACGTCATCCGGTTGGCCGCGAACTGCATTGGACCAAGCAACACTTTGCGATTAATGAAGAGTTATTGGCTGAAGTTATCGACGGTATGCTGATGGATGTGATGCGCAAACCGGTACTTAAAAGCTCGGACTTATCCTTATATATGTACCGCGTGGCCGGTGTGGTTGGGCTGTTAAGCATTGAAGTGTTTGGCTACCAACATCGTAAATCACGTGATTTTGCCACATCACTCGGTGAAGCTCTGCAACTCACCAATATCCTGCGCGATGTGGCTGAAGATGCGCGTATCGGACGTATTTATTTGCCTCAGGCGGATCGCATTCGTTATCGTATCAGTGATCAGGATTTCAAAGATGGAACGTGCAATGCAGCCATGCAGCAACTGCTGGCTGAATATGCCGATAAAGCCGAAGCCGCTTATCAACAGGCGTTGTCCTATCTGCCCGATGAAGATCGCATCAGCTTGCGCCCTTCCATCGTTATGGGCTGCATTTATTATGCTTACATGAAAGAACTCAGAGCCATCAATTTTGATGTCTGGCAGCACCCGATTCGGATTTTACCGTTGCGCAAAATCTGGATTGCATGGCGCAGTTGGCGTTATGAGGTCAAAGCCTGCAAAAAGAACCTACCACTGCGATTGGACTTCTGACCGTTCGATGCAAACAAGCACCCCAGTTGCAATTATCGGAGCGGGTTTAACCGGCCTGACCACCGCCATTCGATTGGCCGAGCACGGTATCGCAGTGCACCTATTTGAAGCGGCTCCCAAAGCCGGTGGCCGGACGCGCTCGTTTTATGAAAGCAGTGTGGATTGCCTATGTGACAATGGCCCACATCTGCTGGTCGGTGCATATAAAGCCACTCAAAAGCTCATGGATGATTGCCATATCGCTCACCATATTGCCTGGCAATCGAGTCTACATTTGCCACTCTGGGATCAAGCGCGCGGCGTATTTCATTTTCAGACCAGCACATGGTTACCGTTTCATCTCGCATTGCTTAAAGCAGTCGCCAGCTTACCCGGCCATAACAAGGCATCGGCACTGGCGATGGTTAAACTGGCAACCACACTACGCTCAACGATGTCTGCCAGTTGCACGGTGCGCCAATGGTTGCAGCAATTGTCCATGCCCGATGCGCTGATCCACGATTTGATTGAACCCTTATGTTTGGGGGCGATGAATGAAAGCATTGATACTGCCTGTGCGCTGTCGTTTCGACGTGTCTTGCATGAAAGCTTTGCCAATCACAAACAAGCCCGTTTGGGCTGGTTCACCAAACCATTGGATCAAGCACTCATTGATCCACTCTGCCAACGCGCCCAAGCCTTGGGGGTGAAGCTGCACACCCGCAAACGTATCGGCTCGTTAGTGCAGCAGAATGTTCAGATCAATGGCATGCCTCAGACCAATGGCATGCTTCAGGTCGATGGAAAATCGTTTCAACACGTCATTCTTGCATTACCCGCTTATGCCACGGATCGTTTGCTGGGACGCGCAACAACATGTGAAACGCGCGGGATTTGTAATATTCATTTGTGGTTTGATCACGATGTTAGACTACCCGCCTTATTCATTGGCAGCCTTGGCACAACCGGTCAATGGTTTTTTGATGTTTCATCGCAAATGGATGAATCAGCGGCTCATCCCTTGCAACACTGGTGTGCCGTGATCAGTGCAGATCAGAGCGCGATGGATGATCTGAAATTACTGCAAACCATTACCGATGAACTCCGGGCAATCACCGGAAGCCACAGCTTAAAACCTGTGCATTATCGCATCATCCGAGAAAAACGAGCCACTGTTCTGGTACGTCCGGATAAGAATGAGAACGACTTACCCGATGCAGTCATTGATGCATCCGAACGGCCAAGGCCGGGTGAATTGCCTGCCACGATTGAATCCGCCGTGCAACGCGGTGAACAAGCTGCTGCATTATGTTTGAGGAAAATCAATAATAACTAGGCGGAGCCTGAGCCCCAAATAAAAAACCCGCTATTGCACTGCATATAAACACTTTTATGATTACAGCCATGGATAATAGTTTTCGTCAAACAACTATAGCAGATCGTTTTATCGGTGAACTCAATCGTGCTCTGAATAATATATTCTGCAAGCAAACCAGTTCACGCCAATATCCAGCCAATTCGATTGAATCAAACCCGGACGAATCTCATTCTGAACTCAGTACCGATCAAAAAAAACAAGCTGCCCGTCTGATGCGTGTCAATCATGCCGGTGAAATGGCTGCCCAGGCTCTCTATCAAGGCCAGAGCCTAACTGCCCGTGACCCCAGTCTGGCAGACAAATTAAAGCACGCATCGCTGGAAGAAGCCGATCATCTCAACTGGTGCCGCAATCGTTTGGAAGAACTCGGTGAACGCCCTTCCCTGCTCGATCCGCTCTGGTATGCAGGCTCATTTACTATCGGCGTAGCTGCCGGTATTGCTGGAGATCGCTGGAATTTAGGTTTTCTGGCTGAAACAGAACATCAGGTGGTACGTCACTTACAAGATCATCTCAGCCGTTTACCGGAAAATGATGTGCGTAGCCGCGCTATTGTTGAACAAATGCAAATCGATGAACAAGGCCATGCCGATCTGGCTGAATACCTGGGTGCTGCAGAGCTACCCAAACCGGTAAAAAGCATGATGCAACTGAGCTCAAAAGTGATGACCACGCTGGCTGAAAAGATTTAACCGCCTTGGGTTAAATTAAATTCAAATATTTACAGTCTCGAACTAGGTTTCGTTTAAACCCAAGGTCACACCAGCCTTCATCCTGTGCTGAAACCCCGCCATCATGCAAAATCCAATGGTAGACCCTTTCTCGGAATGTATGATTGCAAGATGCGACCCCGTTTTCCGTTTTCCCTCTATAGACCCTTATTGGGTGATATAGATATACAACTAGGTGTATGCTATTTTTTAGTTATTACTTGGATATTGCTGTACCTGTTCTAACCCGAAGGAAGCCAAGCATTCATTGTAAGATGAGCTAAATTATAGTAAGTAATTTTAACTTGTTGGTATTTAGAGTTATCTCTGAAATACTTGGGGGTAGTAATATAAAAGAGGATGAAGTTAAATGTCTAATACACAGATACCTGTTATTGATTTATTTGCAGGTGCAGGAGGCTTGGGGCTAGGGGTTAAGCAAGCATCTGGTGACCTAAGACTTTCTATAGAGTTGGATCACTTTGCCTGTGAGACGTTAAGAGCGAATCAGAAAAAGTATAAACATAAAGTGATAGAGGGTGACGTGTGCTCGTTGAAGGGAGAGGAAATCCGACGGCATGCAGGCTTGAAACCTTCAGATGCGTTAGTTATTGTTGGAGGGGCACCTTGTCAGCCTTTCTCAAAAGCTGCGTACTGGACTGATCCAGGGGATGACTCACGTTTTCGTAGGGCTCGAGAGAGAGGGGAAGATGCAGAAAGGCCAAACCCGATTCTTACTCCTCGTAAAGATGAGAGAAGGTCTCTTGTAAGGCAGTTTTGGAGACTTGTTGTCGAAAGCAAAGCTGATGGGTTTGTTTTTGAAAATGTTCCTAGCCTCCTTCACCCAAGAAATAAACCAACCTTACTGATGTTAATAGAAGCTTTTGAAAAAGAAGGTTATAAGCTTACCTTGCTAAAAGCGATGGCCACTGAATTCGGAGTTCCCCAAATGAGAGAACGGATATTTCTTCTTGGAATGAAAAAAGAGAAGCCTATTGCGCCTGAACCAATGTATGCGAAAAAACCTGATAGTTTATCTTCTCGACCAAGACCAATTTCAACAGGGCAAGTAATTGAACCTTTCTCAGGCAACGCATTTTTTGAGCCTGAAGAAGTGATTAAGGGCAAGTGGGAGAATGAACTGTTTGAAGTCCCTCCTGGATGGAACTACAAAGCGTTAACTGCATGGGCGGGTCATGCTAACCCAGTATTCGAAGCTGAAACAAGGTTCTGGAATTTCTTATTAAAACTGTGTCCTACAAAACCTTCTTGGACAATTGCGGCATCTCCTGGGCCATGGACAGGACCATTTCATTGGTCAAATAGACGTTTGAGGACTGTGGAAATGGCAGCTTTACAGACGTTTCCTAGAGGTTATGAGTTTATAGGTAGCCGTAGAGAAAAGGTAAGACAGATTGGGAATGCTGTTCCAGCGAAACTGGCTGAGAAAATATCCGAAAATTTATTGAAACAAATTGCTGGTGAAAAAGTAAATGTCGGTAGTAACGAGTTAGAGGTCATCCTGTGAAGTGTGTGAGCCTTTTTTCAGGCTGTGGTGGTTTAGATCTAGGGCTTGCTAAAGCAGGATTTAAAATAGTGTTCGCAAATGACAACACGCAGCGTTGTGCTGAAAGTCATGCAGTAAACTTCCCAGAAACACCGTTCTATACAGGATCCATAAGTGATGTTGATGAAGAGTTGCTTAATAAACTGTCAGGTGGTGAAGCCTGCAGTGGGGTAGACTTGTTAGCAGGAGGGCCACCTTGCCAACCTTTCTCAAAATCAAGGTTTTATAGGAAAGATAAACCAAGGGGAATGGATGATCCTCTAGGCCTAGAAACAATCGAAGGTTACATTAGAGTATTAGGTATAGTTAAGCCTCGGGCGTTTCTTCTTGAAAATGTACATGGTTTTGCATTCAAGGTCCAAAAAGTTGCTTTCGACTATGTAATCAGAGGAGCTGAAAAGTTAGGTTACAAATGCAGCTGGCAGATTGTAAATGCAGCTGATTATGGAGTGCCGCAAATTAGAAAGCGTTTTATTCTTGTAGGAATGCTGGATAAGCACTTTGAATTTCCTCCTCACAAACATGTAGACCCCAAGAAAGTTGGAGAGCTTCTGAATACCTTGCCAGCATGGCCGACAGTTGGTGAAGCAATTGGAGATTTGGATACAGAGGAAAACGCCTCTGATGAAGGGCACTTTGCAGGTGGAAAGCACAATGAACTATTGAAGCAAGTACCTCCAGGGGAAAATTATTTGTACTTCACTGAAAAGAGAGGTCACCCTAACCCACAGTTTGAATGGCGTTCACGTTACTGGTCATTTTTGCTGAAATTATCTCCAGATTTACCTTCGTGGACAATCCAAGCGAGACGTTCGAATAATATGGGGCCGCTTCATTGGAGAAATAGGATACTAAGGATAGAAGAGGTGAAGCGCCTCCAAACTTTTCCAGATGACTGGTTCTTGTCTGGTAATGTTGAGGAACAATGGAGGCAGGTTGGGAATGCTGTCCCTCCTGTGCTTGCAAATGAGTTGGGTAAGGCACTGGCGACTCAACTTAGTATAGATTAGATGAATACATTGTATTACAGTAATATATGTTTCCTATGATTTTTGGTTGCTAGGTTCTGATTGAATTAGTGTTGTTGGGAAATTAAGCAAAAGTACCTTGGAGAGTTTGAAATGCCTGCTATTAGTCCTTCTAAAATTGTTAATGTAATATTAGACTCAATTCAGCAGTCAGGTGGCGCAGGTGGATATTTGTCTCCGTCTGTAACTGGACACCCTAGGAAATTCGCTTTAAATTATTTTGGAAAAGGGTTTACGCTTTGGGTATACATCTGGACACTAACTCATGGGGGAAGACCTTCTCTTCCTGATGAGTATAGGATACAAATGACCTCAATTACTTCTCCTTTAGAGTTGAACCCGTCTGGAGAAACAGTGTTGCTGGGGTATCATCCAGATACTCAAATGTTTGCTGGTTTCGATATAAACAAACATAGATTTTTTACAAGTGGCTCTCCTTCTGTTCAGGTTGATATTAGCACCCTCTATAGCGCAATGCAAAACGGTATCGCTTTTAGTCAGAAAGAGAATGATGAAATAGTAGTTGGAATTCATCCTGAGCAAATGATAAATTATATTTTGGATGCTACGTCTCTTCATAAGTTTGGTGCTGAGGCTAAAATGTTAGGTCTGTTGAAAGGGGCTGTAACTTTGGAGAGCAATACTGCTCTTGATATTTCTACGCTTACAGAAAAAAGGAAACAGGTCGTCAGTACGGTTATTAAGAATTCCCGAGCACATGGATTCAAGGGCAAAGTTTTAGGTGCATACCAAAATCGATGTGCAGTTTCACGTGCGCAATTACGATTGTTGGATGCGGCTCACATTCTCCCTGTTGCTTCTGCTGAAAGTAGTGACCATGTGACTAATGGACTAGCTTTAGCTCCTACTCTGCATAGAGCGTATGATAATTGTCTGATTTATTTGGATGAAGATTACATAATGCGTTTGAATACAACTAAGTCGGCAGAGTTGGAAGTAAATAATTTGCACGCTGGCTTACCGCAGCTAGAATCTCTTCTTAATAAAGTAGTACATTTGCCTATGGACGTTTCACAACGCCCTCATGTTGATTATATAAAGCTAGCAAACAAATATCGGCGAATCCCAGGCTATTGTTAGGGTAAGTAGCCTCAGTTAACAAAATCGAAGATGTTGAGATAGCAAATGCTAGGGTCAAGTCTTGCTATCATACATTTTCATCTTTACTTGCATACGAATCAGCAGCCTTAACTTCTATTGTCCTGAACGCCATCGACACTGACTTCATCGCAGGGGGCTCCATTTATTTTTTAAATCGTAATATACAAGACCATCAACTAGAAATTATCCCGCCTTTAAACCCAGTACGTGCTGCATGTCATACCAGCCGTCTTTTTGACCAGAAACCCAGCTTGCTGCACGTACTGCGCCGCGCGCGAACACCATGCGATCAGAAGCAATATGATTGATTTCAATGCGTTCTTCATCGGCAATAAACATGGCCTGATGTTCACCGACAATATTGCCACCACGCACAACAGAAAAACCAATCGAACCCGGTTTGCGAGCGCCGGTAATGCCTTCACGTGATAACACCGCCACATCATCCAGAGTCACACCGCGACCGGCGGCTAAGGATTTACCCATGGCCAGAGCCGTTCCGCTCGGTGCATCGACTTTATGTTTATGATGCGCTTCAAAAATCTCAGCATCATAATCATTACCCAACACCTGAGCTGCTTTTTCAATCAAATTCAACGCTAAATTCACACCGACTGAATAATTGGCTGCCATCACTACGGCAGAATTGGCTAGGGTATCGTGCAAACGCTCAGACTGTTCCGTATCAAAACCAGTCGTGCCAATCACCATGGCCATCTGATGCTCAGCTACAAAAGAAGCATGCTGTAACGTTGCCGCAGGGGCGGTGAAATCAATCACCAGATCGGCTGCCGCACAAGCTCCGATATCATCCACCAGTAGCACGCCACGCCCATCACTGCCCGCCAGTTCACCAGCATCACGGCCAACAAATTCAGAACCTGCCCGCTCCGTTGCTCCAGCCAAGATTACACCGTCCGCTTCGTTTACAGCACGCACCAACATGCGCCCCATACGACCGGATGCTCCAACAATAATGATACGCAAATCAGCCATCTGTGTTTCCTCCATTATTTGTAACTATTCAACAGTTCATAAACACCCTGTAGCTGAATAGCGACTCATCCCGCTTCGCAGCTCCTAATTTACCGCTGTGCGCGCAGAGGCAGAGCCTTAACAATCAATATAGAGTTTTTGATCTTGATTTACTCTGCGTCCCTCTGCGTACTCTGCGGTGAAATCTTTTCAATCTATTATTCAATAGTTATCGTTATTTCTGCTCGTGGGACAGGTCATCCCAGAAATGTTTCACCTTACCCAAAAATGAAGAACGTTCCGGATACATATCATCACCAGCTTCATTGGCAAATTCACGCAACAAGTCTTTCTGACGCGTATTCATTTTCTTCGGCACAGCGATTTGAACCCGCACATACAGATCACCTTTCTGGCTACCTGCACGCACATCCAGCACACCATGACCACGCAAACGGAAGATACGACCACCTTCGGTACCGGCTGGAATTTTTATTTTCACCTTACCATTCAAGGTTGGTGCATCCACTTCCGCACCCAATGTAGCCTGCGGAAACGTCACCGGCATGGTGCAATGCAAATCAGCACCTTCGCGCTCAAAAATAGCATGTTCTTTCAGCCCAATCACCACATACAAATCACCGCTTGGACTGCCATGCTGGCCTGCTTCACCTTCACCGCTGACACGCACTTGTGCTCCATCATAGACACCTGCAGGCACTTTAATCTTGAGTTTTTTGGTGATCTTATTGCGCCCTGCCCCGCCACATTCCACACATGGCGACTCAATGCGTGTACCTGCACCATGACACGTTGGGCACGTGCGGCGTACGGCAAAAAAGCCTTGCTGCATTTGAACCTGGCCATGACCACCGCAGGTATTGCACGGCACTGGATTCGAGCCGGGTTTTGCTCCTGAACCTCTGCAAACCTTGCATGATTCATGTTTCGGAATTTTCAGTTCAATTTCACGACCAGCCGCCGCATCTTCCAGCGACATGGTCAAATTGTAACGCAAATCGGCACCGCGAGCCGAACGACCACCGCCGCTGCCGCTAAAACCAAACATATCACCAAACACATCACCGAACATGTCTCCGAAATCACGGAACGCATTGGAATCCTGCGCGCCACCACGACCCCAGAAATCCTGCATCTGTTCATCAACACCAGCATGACCATACTGATTATAACGCGAGCGTTTGTTATCATCAGTCAGCACTTCGTAGGCTTCAGTTACTTCACGGAAACCTTCAGCCGCCGCCTTATCATCCGGATTACGATCCGGATGGAATTTCATGGCCAGCTTACGGTAAGCCCGTTTAATGGTATTGGCATCGGCATCTTTGGCCACACCCAATACTTCATAATAATCGCGTTTGGACACTCTCACTCCCTGAAAAAACCATTCAAAATCGTTCACTCATTAACGTGAAAAGGAGCGGTGAGCCTAAGCCCCCCACTCCCTACACTTGTTGCTTACGTTTTACTTTTTGTTGTTGCTATCATCCACAACTTCAGCATCGACAATTTCAGCATCCTGAGCGGCATCTTTTTTAGCCGATCCAGCATCCGATGTCGCACTATCTGCACCGGACATATCCGGTGCGCCTTCTGCTGCCGCCTGTTCCTGCTGCATCTGCTGATAAATAACTTCACCCAGCTTCTGTGACTTTTCAGCCAGTTTTTCTTCCGCTGCTTTTATGGCTGCCGCATCACCGCCCTCAATTGCCTTCTTGAGCTCGTCCAATGCATCCTCGATCTCTTTGCGGGTTTCTTCATCGACTTTATCACCGTGTTCTTTCAATGATTTTTCCGTTGAATAAACCAGCGCGTCAGCACGGTTCTTGGCTTCGATTTGCTCTTTCAGTGCTTTATCGGCATCCGCATTGGCTTCAGCATCCTGTTTCATGCGTTCAATTTCAGCTTCCGACAAGCCGGAACCGGACTCAATGCGAATCGAAGTTTCTTTGCCCGTACCCTTATCTTTCGCATGCACATGGATAATACCATTTGCATCAATATCAAACGTCACTTCAATCTGTGGCATGCCACGCGATGCAGGTGCAATACCTTCAAGATTAAACAAACCCATATCTTTATTGGCTGAGAACAGATCACGTTCACCCTGTGCAACTTTAATCGTTACAGCCGTCTGATTATCAGCAGCCGTGGTATAAGTCTGGCTCTTCTTGGTAGGGATGGTGGTGTTTTTCTCGATAATCTTGT
>CAYOTF010000014.1:13083-22895 GCA_964406805.1 uncultured Zetaproteobacteria bacterium
AACACGTCCGTCACATCGCCAGTCAACACAGCACCCTGAATCGCCGCACCAATGGCAACCACTTCATCCGGATTCACACCCTTATGTGGCTCAGAGCCAAAGAATGCCTGCACTTTTTCCTGTACCAGCGGCATACGCGTCTGACCACCAACCAGAACCACTTCATGAATATCAGAAGCTTTTACACCGGCATCTTTCAGAGCCTGAGCACACGGTTTTAAAGATGCTTCAACCAAATCACCGACCAAACTTTCAAACTTGGCACGGGTCAGTTTGATCAACAGATGTTTAGGCCCTGTTGCATCAGCAGTGATAAATGGCAAGTTCACTTCAGTCTGCTGGCTGGATGAGAGTTCAATCTTGGCTTTTTCTGCCGCTTCTTTTAAACGCTGCAAGGCCAGCTTGTCGGTCATTAAATCAACACCATGTTCTTTCTTGAATTCTGCAGCCAGGTACTTGATCAGCACCTGATCGAAATCTTCACCACCGAGGAAAGTGTCGCCGTTGGTGGCTTTCACTTCAAACACACCATCACCGATTTCCAATACGGAAATATCAAACGTACCACCACCAAGATCGTACACGGCGATCAAATGGTTTTCTTCGGTTTTGTCCAGTCCATAAGCCAGAGCAGCAGCAGTGGGTTCGTTAACAATACGCAGTACATTCAAACCGGCAATCGCACCCGCATCCTTGGTAGCCTGACGCTGTGAGTCATTGAAATAGGCAGGCACAGTAATGACCGCATCTTTGACTTCTTCGCCGAGATAATCTTCAGCAGTTTTCTTCATTTTCTGTAAGGTAATTGCAGAAATTTCCTGCGGACTCATTTTCTTGCCATCCACTTCCAACCAGGCATCGCCATTATCGGCGGCAACGATGGGGTAGGATACCAACTCATGGTGATGTTTGGTTTCAGCCGAATCAAACTTGCGTCCGATCAAACGTTTTACCGCATAAAATGTATTGTCCGGATTGGTCACCATCTGACGCTTGGCGGATGCACCGACCAAACGCTCATCGTTGGCAAAGGCCACGATGGATGGTGTGGTGTTATCGCCTTCCGAGTTGGCAATCACTTTCGCTTTATCGCCTTCCATGACCGCTACGCACGAGTTGGTGGTTCCGAGGTCAATTCCTATTACTTTCGCCATTTCATTTCTCCTGATCAATTTCTTATCAATTTGCTTATCAATTATCTTATGTATCTAGTTATGGGGAATCTGATGTTGCGATTCAACCCCTCAGCTTTGATTTGTTTAAAAAATCAATTATTCGGCAGGACCACTCGACACCAGCACCTTGGCGGCGCGAATCAAACGACCGTGCAAGGTATAGCCGGCCGCATGCTGGGCAATCACAGTGCCTTCAGGTTCATCACTCGGCATTTGTGTTAAGGCTTCATGCAGATGCGGATCAAAAACCGTGCCGACTGCATCAATACGAGCCACTTCAAAGCGTTTCATCATTTCATGCCAGCTGTTGAGAGTGAGTTGAATGCCTTCGCGCACGGCCTCTTCATTGCCCTGCTCAGCTTCCAATGCGCGTTCGAGATTATCGACCACATCAAGCAAGGATGTAGCAAACTTTTCAACACCGAACTTGTGCGCATCCGCCACTTCACGACGGGTACGTTTGCGCAGATTTTCCATTTCAGCCTGCATACGCAATAATTTATCATTCAACTCACCGACTTCAGTTTCAACCTGCTGCAATGGATCAAGTTTGGGCGCAGCGCCTATTTCATCGCCGTTCTCATCCAGCGCTACGGCATCATCAGATTCCAACACGTCATCCAAATCACCGCTTTTCAATTCGGTTTCCACTTCAGATTTAACCTCTTTTTTCTTTTTACCTATCACTGCTTCCTCCTAACAAAAACATAACACGCTCTGACAGCCATTTTATAGGGACATCAAAACAGCCTTTCAAGAGCCATAGCGAATCTTCTTTCAAGTCTTCTTATTATTCTTGTTGTTCGATTCATGCCGATTAGACTAACGCCGTGATCGTTATTTCTATCTCAAAACAGAAGCTCTACCACCATCGCAAAAGTGGGGTTTGTTATACCTACCCTGTTTCAACCGCCAGCAAAGGCGCAGGCAATCGCAATGGCAGCTTACAAACGCCATTGGGCAAACACCGCATTGCCAAGAAAATTGGAGCAAACATGCCACTATTCACCGCCTTCAAAGGGCGGCAAGCGTTTTGCATTTATGACCCTGCCACCGACAATCCGAACCAGGATTGGATTTTGACTCGTATTTTATGGATGGAAGGATGCGAAACAGGAAAAAACCGTCGCGGGCAAGTCGATACGCACAACCGTTATATTTATATTCATGGCACCCACGACGAAGAAAACATTGGCAGACCTGCCTCACATGGTTGCATTCGCATGTTAAATTATGATGTGATGGAACTCTTTCAACATGCGCTTTGTGGTGAAAGCGTGCGCATCTCTGCATAGCGGCTGCCGCCTGCCAAAAAGCACCCAAGTGATCGGGGCTAGTGAAAACAATGATACGTTTCTCCTTGAATTCATGCGCACGCGTTCTTTACGCAGCAATAATATCCATCTGCCGGGCTTCATACACTGCTTCTGAACGCGAATGAACATGCAGTTTTTTATAAATACGTTTGGCATGGGTTTGAATCGTCGCCAACTTGCAGCCCAGCAAACCAGCCACCTCATTGTAACTGTAACCTTTGGCAAACATATTCAACACTTCATTTTCTTTGCATGATAACGTGTTGGGATTACTAACATCCGACGAATCAAACGTTTGTTGAGAAACAAGTGATTGATGTTGCCCGGATTGCACCAATACAGCCTCAAGGTCGGCAATGTCCTGACCGATGCTTGCATGCATGCTCTGCAAGAGATCATATACTATAATCAGCTCATCTTGTTTTGTGTTTGTCTGTTTTATATTTATCTGTTTTGAATAATCATGTTTCGGTTGAGATAAATGAATAAAACGTAAGTCACCACGATAACGTGAAAGATGTGATTGAAATTTTTCTAAATCAATAATTTGACTGCATTGCTGTTCCATCAGCTGCCCCTCCCCACAAGGTCTCTATATTTCATATATTATATAGACTATAATTTTCAAATTGCAAAAATATAATTTTTCGCCAATAATCGACTTGTAATTCATTGCTCAAACTTGAATCGCATTATACAAGGATAAATCAAGTTGTACTTTTTGAGCGCGGCATGGAAGGTATGAAAAAACACCGAATAACAAAGCACCCGCACAAGTTATGCCGCCAACAACTGGCCAGGCAATCTGACAAGCAATCGGGCAGGCAAGCTTGCACAGAACGATAGGCAACGTAATATTGCCGCATCAATTATTTCAAGATGACATTAGGCGAAGGTGATATGAATAAAGTACAGGTGCTTCCGGGCGCATTTCCGTTACATGAAGATCGTAATTTTATATCCGAAAGCGAATGGGTGATTTTTAAACTACTGTGCAAACCTGTGGATGGTTTTATTGACGAGCAGGCTGAAGATCTTTCCCTTGCAACCGGGCACCAAGTCACTGTCGCACGTTGCGATGTCTTGATTCGTACTGTTCGCATCAAACAACTGCATGGCCTCGGCAGCTGGATTTCACGTCTGCTGGCTGAAGCCGGTTTTAGCGATAGCGATGTGCGTGATCTGGAAGCCAGTCAGATAATCGGCGCGGTGAATGCCAAGGCCAAATACCCGATTTGCAATGATGCTACATTGCGTGCCTTGCATGACTTGCAGCTTGAATGGAAAGGTGGACAACAATGAATGAACGCATCCTGGTCACCGGCGGCGCCGGCTATATCGGCTCAAATATTGCTGCAGCTCTCTGTAAACGCCCGGGTACAGATGTATTGGTGGTCGATGACTTTTCTTCCGGAGACTGGCGCAATCTGATTCATGTCGATTGCGAAGTACGCGCCGCTGATTGTGATGACCCTGATCTGCTGGGTGAAATTGCCGACGGTGCATTTTCGGCCATTTTCCATGAAGCAGCCATCACCGATACGACCATCATGGATCAGCGTCTGATGATAGAAACAAACACCAATGCCTTTGCTGATATTTTAGAAGCCAGTCATATATCGGCTACCCGTGTAGTCTATGCATCATCGGCAGGCACCTATGGCAACTCCCCTGCTCCCAATACGGTGGGCGCGGGGGAAGAGCCTGAAAACATCTATGGCTTTTCAAAACTGGCCATGGATCGGGTGGCCTACCGCTGGCATGAACGGCATAGCTCAACTATTATTGGTTTGCGTTATTTTAATGTTTATGGCCCGGGTGAAACCCATAAAAATGAAAAAAGCGGTAACAAAACAGCATCCATGATGTTGCAGCTCTATGAGCAGGTGAAAGCGGGGAATCAACCGCGTTTATTTAAACACGGCGAACAGAAACGTGATTTTGTTTATATCCGTGATGTGGTTGCAGCCAATCTAGCCGCTTTGGATGCATCCCGCTCCGGTGTTTGCAATGTGGGCTCAGGGCAAGCCCGTTCGTTCAATGATGTTGTCAACACACTATCGCAAGCTCTTGAAACGAAACTTGAAATTGAATATTTTGACAATCCCTTCTCATTTTACCAAAATCATACCGAAGCGGACTTATCCGACACCTTATCGCTACTGCAATGGCAGCCGGCTTGGACATTGGAACAGGGTATGTTTGATTATATTTCTTTATTGGAACGAGGCCATAGAGGCCCTGCGGAGACAGCTTGATGCGTACATTATTTTCTATTACTGCGCTGGCAGCAGGCATGCTCCTTACTGCCTGCCTGCATGAACCGATTCATCAGGGTAACAGACTCGATGGCGATGAAGTATACATGATCAATAAAGGTGATAGTAAATTCAGTATTGAACAGAAATTAGGTTCTCCATCCCTAGATAATGTACTGCATCCTAATCGTGTAACTTATTTTGAAGAATTCGAAGATGAAGATAGTGGAAAGACCCTTTGGCGCAGCATTGAAATTGTTTACGACAGCGCTTTACGCGCCCAGAAAGTCACCCGCACAGGCTTTAAAAAGAAAAAATAGTTTTTGCTCATCAGACTGGTTTTAACCTCAAACGCCATGCCAGCACGGGCTATAAAGTTGACACCCATTCACCAACATCGTAAATTTGCGTTCTTTCGCATTATTTACAGGGGGATAGGTCATTTCACTTCAACATGAGCTTGAACGGCTACAAGACGAAATGGATCTTATTTTTATTCTCATTGCCAACGATGAGGGGCTGGTTATGGCCGAAGTTGGAGACTCTCCCGGAGAAGACTTTGCACCCTATTCTGCAACAGTTATCGAAACAGCACATAAAATGTCATTAACAGGTGATTTGGGCGATCCGGTTTGCAGTGCTCTGGTACTCAAACGCGGGCGCATGCTGATTATGCATGAAGCAAATGTTGGTGGTGAGAGTATCTATTTGTCTATTTTATGCCGCAAAGTGCCTGCTGGCGTGCAACGCTTGCTGCAGCGCATTATTGACTGCGTATCGCATGCTTTGTTGGGTCATGCACATCAGGAGCCTTTCGATGGCTAATCCCTTTTGATGACTAATCCATACAAAGAAGCCTGCCGCCGCGAACTTGAAAACCTCGTATCACGCGAACCGAATCTCGATGCAGCATTGTTATGCAGTGTCGATGGTTTGCCGGTTGCTTTTGTTTCCAACATTGATCTTGAAATTGATGCGATGTCAGCCATGTGCTCATCAATGTTATCTCTCGGTGATGCCTTATCCATTCAAGGCAGTGATGATAGCTGCATTCAAGTGGTAACCCAGTCCCGCAGCTGTACCTTTGCCCTCATTCATGCCGGTGATGAATTATTGCTGGCTCTGATGGGCAACCGATCATTGAAACTCGGCATGTTACTCGGGCACGCGCGTAAAGAAGTTGAGCTTATTCTCGAACTGATGAATCAATTCCACCAGCAAGAGCGGAAAACACAAGCTTCCTTACCTCGAAAAAACAAAAAACCGGCATTACTTGAAGAACTGGTAAATCGAGTTGTTCAAGAAGCACAGCATAAATAAACGGTAACGATAAATTGCGCATTCATAATAGTTTAAAAACAAGCTATAGTCACTTATCGACGATACCGAATAAAGGATAGGATTATGAATTCACTTGTTTATCTTCGACGCATGATTATTAGTCAGAAGCCTTCCCGCATTGATTATCGTGTGGGTGATGAAATAAAAAGCATGTATTACGAGCGCTCAGGCTTTGACGGCACTCTTGATGAAGTGACACAAGCGTTACGAGATATCTTTCAATCCGATTCGGTTAGCGTGGTTGCCTGTACCGACTTTAACCCGTTGACTACCTCACGCATTTTTGCACCACAGGCTATCGCATCGGCCTTGGCTGGTTTTAAGTTTGATGCGGAAACACGTGCCGTCTTACTCAGTTTCACCATGCGCTTGCCACCATTGATGGTCAGACTTTTCCCCATGCAACGTTATCATTTTCAAGACAACGCAGCCTATATGAAGATGCACATGCAATTTGAACACAATGGTGTATTCCGTATGCAAGAATATATTTCTCAAGCTGACAATTCACTCGATGAGATCGTGCGGTTACGAGTCATGATCGCAACATATATTTTAGGTTTAATTGCACCAAGCAAACAAGCTAAAAAACAAGATCACAATGCAACGCAACAAGTGCTAACTCCTCATGCACGCAAGGAATCTTCTGAAAAAAGTAAAAAAGTCAGTCTGCTTAGTAGAATTATTCGACGCATCAGGGGTCTATAAATGCAAGATGCAAGCAAACAAGTCGTTAAACTTGTCATTACAGGCCCGGTCAATGCGGGTAAAACCACCATGGTACAAAATCTGAGTGACTCACAAATTGCTGCCACCGATGTAGCAGCCACCGATCATGTATCTCAACTCAAAAGCATGACCACGGTTGGTCTTGATTTCGGTATCCTTAAAATCGACGATACACTTGAATTGCATTTGTTTGGCACACCCGGGCAAGCCCGTTTCAATTTCATGTGGAATATATTATCCAAAGGTGCCATTGGTGCCATTTTTCTAGTTGATAGCACATCGGATGATTCGTTGGTCGAAATGAAAAAAATGTTTGATTATTTTTCTGAACATGTTGATTTGCCGGTTATTGTTGGTGCCACCAAGCAGGATATGGACGGCGCTAAAAGTATTGAAGAATTAAAATCCCTGCTTAATCTCGGTGATACCATGATCATTCCAGTCGATGCCCGCAAAAAAGAAGAAAGCAAAACCTTGGCTTTAACACTATTGGGCAATGCATTGCTCGATGCTCAAGATGAAGAAGGCGATTACGACGATTCCGATTATGAGGATTTGTTTTAATCCCAGACATGAACAACCTATTTCACTCCAATCAATTGAAAACTGTTATCACAACGGCAGGCAACAAGCCTTTAGCGCACCTCTCATCGGTGCTTTTAGGCGCTCTGTTGCTGCTAACCGCCTGCTCTCAACCTATAAAAAAAATCACTGAAACCAACAAGCCTTTACCCACAGAAACAACGATTCAGTCCATCGAGCCCATTAAAAACGAAAAACTGAAACTTACACACGTTTTACCTGCAGCTCAGCCCATCGACCCCTTGCTTGAGGGCATTCAGTCTGACGATATCGTGATGAGCAAACGGCTCGCCAAGCAAAACTTTCAACGTAGCTGGAAAACGATTGCTCAACGCTCTCGTTTTGTACGTCAACGGCTATTGTTTACATTGGAACGCTTAAATGCCCCCACCTCGTTGCAAGTGATCCCTGTCGTAGAATCCACATACAACCCCTATGCTTTATCCCATGCTGGCGCACTTGGTTTATGGCAGTTGATGCCACGAACAGCGCGTGTACTTGGCGTGGAATCCGGTAAAAAACTCAATGGTCGCAGAAATATAAATATTTCCACAGCCGCTGCTATTCATTACTTACAAAAAATGCATCGGCGCTTCGATAGCTGGCCATTGGCAATTGCAGCATACAACATGGGGCCTTATGCTGTATCAAAACGCTTAAAGAAAAAGCCATGGAAGGCTTCCGACGGCCTTGAAAACATGCCTATTCCAGCTGCAACCCGCGCTTACGTTCAACATATTATTGGCTTAATTGCTCTGATTGACGATGAAACATTTGAATTCCCAACACCGATCACAACCCGAGCCTTGGAGCTTCAGGCTCCTATTGATATTCAACGCTTGGCAAAGCTTAGTGGTATCAGTGAAAATGATATTTTCCGCTTTAACCCATGCCTTAACCTAGCTCAGTATTTGCACGAGAAAGTAACCATTCATGTGCCTGAGTCCACCTATGCCAGCGTGCAAAACAACGTGTTGCAAGCAGGCCCCATCTATGTAAACAAGACAATCCAAAAAGGCGACAACCTTTGGTCAATTGCCCGCGCCCATCATACGTCAACACAAACGATCAAGAGCTTAAATAAAGGCATGGGTAAATATTTACGCATTGGTCAGCGTTTAAAGGTGCCAGCCAATCGTTTGACACAATCCAGCGCAGATCATAATCCGTTATTAACAAGCGGCCATCGCATGCGCTACAAGGTGCGCTCGGGTGACTCACTCTGGCGTATCGCCAATCGTTTCGGCACCACTGCCAAGGCCATTGCCCGGGTAAACCAGATTTCAACAAGACACCTTATCCGTGTCGGCGACATGCTATGGGTGTTCGCCAAGGTGCGCCCCAGCTGAAAGCATTGATTTTTTTCAACCTTATTTTACTTGTGATGCTGCTTGGCTGCTCCGGCTCCGAGCAATCTGAAAAGATTGATTATGACAGCATTGCCGATGTCCCCGCCCTTGGTGATCGCTTGGTTGAAGCCAGCATTGGGGATGCTAGCAATCTCATACCAATGATCGCAGGGGATGCATCAAGCCATGCTATTGCCGGACAATTATACCTTTCCTTACTCAAATACGATAAAGACCTGAACCTGGTCGGACAATTGGCCAAGTCATGGGAGATTTCGGCAGACAATAAAAGTATTACCTTTCACTTGCGCCCCAATCTAAAATGGAGCGATGGTAAGCCTTTCAGCGCCAACGATTGTATTTTCACCTTAAAGCTTATTCAAGATGAGCATACACAAAGCGCCTACAAAGCAGATTATGCGCTGGTTGAGAGCTTTGAAAGCCCTGACCCTGATACCTTTACCGTGCATTATGCTGAAATTTTTTCCCCAGCCCTATCATCATGGTCATCGCTGGCCATCTTGCCCAAACACATTTTTAACGGCGTGGACATCATGAAAACCCCATTATCACGTCATCCCAAAGCGACCATCGGACCATATCAATTGGCCGACTGGCAGGCACAACAATTCATATTGATGCGTGCCAACCCTGATTATTTTGACGGCTCCGTATGGATCAGCGAACGACTCACCCGTATCATTCCTGATCGAGCCACTCAGTTTCTGGAGCTCAGTGCCGGACGACTGGATTCAGTTAGCTTAAGCCCGATTCAATATACACGTCTATTTGATACCAAACCGGTATTAAAAAACAATTTCAACCGCTTCAAATATCTGGATTTTGTATATACCTATCTGGGTTTCAATTTAAAGCGGCCACCTTTTAACAATGCCCACGTACGCCAGGCCATTGCCTATGCCATTGATCGCCAGGAGATTCTCGATGGTGTACAGCTGGGGCTCGGAGAGACCATCGCCAGCCCCTACAAGCCGGGTACATTCTGGGTAAACCAAAGCCTCAAACCACGCCCCTTTGAGCCGCAGAAAGCCAAAGCCATGC
>CAYOTF010000015.1:0-1924 GCA_964406805.1 uncultured Zetaproteobacteria bacterium
CGTTGGAATGTGATGCCGGACAGGTGACGCTGCGTAGCGGGATTACGGTTGCCTATCTACCGCAAGCGCCGCACTTTGATGCAGGTCAAACGGTGTTTCATGTGGTGGCCGAAGGGTTAGGCAGTGTGGCGCAAACCCTGGAAGATTATCACCTTGCCTTGCAGATCTTGGAAACAGATAGCTCTGAACGCGTGCTGAAACAGATTGATGAACTGCAGGCGGAGCTGGAACGTACGGGTGCATGGCAGTTTCATAATCGCATTGAAACCGCTATTACCAAATTGAACCTGGATCCGGATCGCGATGTGGGAGAACTCTCCGGTGGCTGGTTGCGCCGGGTTTCGGTGGCTCGTGCGGTGGTTTCTGAACCGGATGTCTTGCTGCTCGATGAGCCGACCAATCATCTGGATATCGAATCCATCGAATGGCTGGAGGATTTTGTAGCGGCATTTCGGGGCTCGGTCATATTTATCACCCATGATCGCTATTTTCTCGATGCGGTGGCGGAAGAAATCATTGAGCTCGATCGTGGGCATTTGACCCATTTTCCATACTCCTATGCGGAATATCTGGAGAAAAAAGCGGAGATGCTGGCTGTGGAAGCGACACAGCATCGCAAGTTTGATCAAGTGCTGGCCGGTGAAGAGCGTTGGATCAGACAGGGTATCCCTGCTCGTCGTACCCGCAATGAAGGGCGTGTGCGCGGCTTAGAGGAGCTGCGCAAACAGCGTGCTGCCCGGCGGCTGCGCAGTAACGATGTGGAGCTGCGTGTTTCATCCGGTGTGAAGGTCGGCAAGATGCTGATTGAAACCGTGGAGCTTACACACAGTTTTGGTGATACGGTGATCTGCAAGGCATTCAGTCATAAAATCATGTCCGGTGATCGTGTCGGGTTTGTCGGTGCTAACGGAATCGGCAAGACGACGCTGTTGAAGATGATGCTCGGTGAGATGCAAGCGGATGCGGGCAGGGTGCGCCACGGCGTGCGTCTGGCTCCGGCTTTTCTGACCCAGATGCGCGAGTTAGATGAAAAATTAAAGCTGAAAGAGGTGCTGTTACCGCAAGGCGGCAATTATGTGCATCTGGGCGGTCATGAGCCGCGCCATATTGTTTCGTATATGCAGGACTTTTTGTTTGATAAAGAACGGATGAATACGCCGGTGAAGGCGCTCTCCGGTGGTGAGCGCGGTCGCTTGATGTTGGCCAGGCTGCTGCTGGAACCTGCGAATTTATTGGTGCTCGATGAGCCGACCAATGATCTGGATATCGGTACGCTGACCGTGCTGGAACAGGCGCTGGCCAAGTATGATGGAACGGTGATTGTTGTATCGCATGACCGCGCCTTTATGGATCGGGTGGCTTCCCGCGTGCTGGCTTTTGAAGGCGATGGTCAAATTATCCCCATCGAAGGCGGTTACTCCGATTATCTGGCCTGGAAAACACGTCGAGTAGAAAAAATGCAGTCGGAGTCTCAGACGGAAGCATCACAAAAGCAGCCTGTTGCCGCTAAACCGGAAAAGAAAAAAACCAAGCTAACGTACAAAGAGCAGTCCGAACTGGATGCTCTGCCGGCTCAAATCGAAAGTATGGAATGCGAACAATCCGAAATCGAAGCACGCTTCTGCGAGCCGGACTATTTCACAGCCAACCCCGAAGCCTTTCAGGCCGACCAGCAGCGGCTTACTGAACTCGAATCCAGGCTTGAAACCGCCTATGCCCGCTGGGAAGCGATCGAAGCCAAACAGGAAACCCTAAGCGCCTGATCCTGCTCCCTTACTGTCTGTCCCATATTTATGGGACAGACAGGCTAAAAATCAATGTGCAGAGTTGGCCTGATGAGATATGCCTGTCGATGCGAGATACAGAATATTCGATATGTTGTGTGCCCTGAAGTCTGCTTGAGGTATGTGGGCGCGGGTCAACA
>CAYOTF010000015.1:1934-22881 GCA_964406805.1 uncultured Zetaproteobacteria bacterium
GCAGCTGAAAACAAACAGCCAAGCAGTGGATCATGGCATGAATAGATTTGATGCTGCATGGGTATGGTTGAAAAAATACCTGAGAAAAGGCAGAAACCAACAGCTTCATGTGCGTACGTTTGCCGGTGATTTTGTGGCACAACGAGATGCAACGGGTCAGGCGATCAGTTATGAGAATTATTTAACGTATGCTGAATCCGGTCATGATTTAAGGCTTGTCGTTTCAGATTTGATCCGGATTTCAGACAAAGAACAGTTGCAACATAAAACAATAAAAAGCCCTGATGGAATCGGAGAATTCAATCAGAACATTGCGGGCTGTTGTCTGGATTTCGCGAAATATGTGGTCGTTTTACGAAATCGTTTGCATTGACCACCTACTATTGAAGGGAGATGAGCATGGCGGATATATCTGGGAAAATGGAAAGCGCACTGGCGAAGATTGGCGAGGTATTGGAGGATCTATCTTCGCTTGAGGTGCAGACATACAGTGGATCGATTGATGTTGCTTTTGACGGTAGCTTGGGAGCTGATGGGAAATTAAAAAGCATTTCAGTTTTGCTCGCAGCGGCAAATGCAACGGGCAATAATCTAAAACTGTGTGCTGTAACCAAAATGAGTTTTGACGGGGATGCTATCAATCTCGTGCCTGAAGAGGGTTTGTCCGAACGCATTCAGGCTATACATATTGCTGCGGTCAAGACTGGTATTGATACCCGCCATGGCTTGTTATCTCTGTTTGGCGGCATGGTTGGTCTGACAGCTAATAAATAATGACTCAACATGCCGATTTATCTGTATCGCCCGCCAGCTTGGTTCATTTGCAGGCCGAGGGGGATATGGTTAAACAGTACGGCTTGCTTGAGGAGGCGATGATTCAAGCTGGGGACGATCATGTGATCACTGCTTTGCCAGTCTCAGACCCAGGCGAGTCTGTCACAGCATATTCCAATTCCCGTCTTAAAGTCATTGCCAACCGCCTGTTTCTGCTGGGTTATCTTGATCGTGATGCTACTCCTTCCCAACTGGATCAAACATATCAGGCCGGAGTGAAGGCATTTCAACAGGATGCTTTTGGTGAACAACATTTAACGAGCGATGGCTGGGTGGGTGAAGAAACATGGTCTGCCTTGCAGCAACTGGTCAGCTTTGAAGAGCCATCAAACCTGCGTCAGTGGTTTTCTGACGGTCAGCCATGTCATGCTTTGATTCGAGCAGCCTATCTCAGATTGTACGCGCTTGGATTGGTTGCTAGAGCACCGGGTCATCAAAAGAGAATGATCACGCTTGATGACTTGAATCGCGCATTAACTGCTTTTGCGAGGCTTGGACAGGTTTTGGAATGGCAGGATGATTTCAACTTAAATAAAGCTACTTTTCCGACGCTTGCGCTTTTATTTGATCAGGATGAACTGGTGGCCAGGCTTGCTGCAGCGAATATCCCCAACGGTGTTGATAACAAAAAAACAATCAAGCCGTTTATCATTGGCATGGCAAAAATAGAGCTGTGGTTGATCGGCTATCATATCCGCCCCAAAGGTTATGCGGGCGGCAGCGTTAATTCCATGCGGGGCAATGGACTGGATTTGAAAGAAAACAGTCAATTGTACAAACAATTGGCATTGTACTGGAAGAGTCTGGGCATCAAATCTCACCGCATCAACTCAAAATCCATGGGACTTATCAAGACCAGTTTTCCTGAATTCTTTGCCAGTATTTTTTATCGATTAAATGCAACAGACGATAGTGAGATTCCAGATTCAGAACACGTGGATCAACAATTAAAGAAAATGCAGTCAAACGAAATGCTCAAAAAACCGAAGGATCAGAAATCCATAGTACAAGCACTATGGGATGAAGTGTATTCCATCGGGGCACGCATCTGGGATGGCATCAAGCGAGTCTGGCACTGGTTTAAGTCTAAGGTCAAAAAAATTGTCTCTACGGTAGGGGCTTTTTTCAAAAACATCTCCCGCATTGCATATCAATATATTCTCAAGGCTTATGAGGCTGTGCAGGCTGTGATCAAAGGGGTTGCCAGCTCCATTTTATTTTTTGCGCAGCCAGTATTGCCTTTGCCCAAAGAGGGGCTGAATGTTTCTGCGGCCAAGGTGGTGATTGGGCGGGATAAGGATTTTGATTTCCAGGTGCTGGTGGATGTAAACGACCAGCCTGGGGATATCTTAAAGATTAGCGAATACATGATAGAAAAATCTGGAATGTTTGCGCTCTCTTGCCGGTTTCTAGGCGCGTTTTTACAAATCCTTGTGAAAATGTTAAAGGATATCTGGACGTTTAGCTGGGTTTCTCTGCTGATGGCCTTGCTGCGCTTGTATAAAATGATTGCTCGAATGGCTCCTGCATTTATTGCAGCTCAAAAGAGAGAAGATGCCTTGTCGGCATAAATTGAAATAGTGAAAAAATAAGCATGAATGAGGGAGGGATAATGAAACGACTAATCGTTGCCTATGATGGAACATGGAATAATCCGGATCAGGAAGATAATGGCGTGCCAACGCCGACCAATGTATTCAAAATTCATAATGCAATTGCAGATGTTGGCGCTGATGGCGTAAAGCAATTGAAATATTATCACCCCGGTGTTGGAGGAGAGCAGCGTGGTCTTGTTTCTGCAGTGCTCGGTGGCGCTCTGGGCGTGGGTATTAGCCGCCATATCAAGAGCGGTTATCACTGGCTGGCCAATAACTATGAAGAAGGCGACGAAATTTATCTTTACGGGTTTAGCCGTGGGGCTTTTACCACGCGCAGTCTGGGTGGAATGCTTGGACGCGGTTTGCTGGATTTGCGTAATGTTGCATCAAAAGAGGCATGGAAGCGGGTGGACCAGGCCTTTGATAAGGGATATCGGGTTCAAAGTGCTAGCGTAGAGCAGTGGGCAGAGGATGACTGGGCTTTCTTTAATGACCGTAAAACTACCCCGATTTATTTTGTTGGTGTGTGGGATACGGTTGGTGCGCTCGGTGTGCCGGATGATCTGGAATTGCTCAATATCCTTGATGATAAAAAAGCCTGGGAATTTTTCGATACAAGTCTGGGTTCGAATGTTGCTCATGCCCGTCATGCAATAGCTATTGATGAGATTAGAGCCAGCTTTACGCCAACATTATGGAGTAACGCGGTCGATCACGCGGATGCAAAGGAAGTTTGGTTTCCCGGCGTTCATTCCGATGTCGGTGGCGGTTATGCCGATACGGATTTATCGCATGGGGCACTGAAATGGATGATTGAGCAGAGCCATGGTGCAGGTCTTGGCATCAGAGATGGTGTACTCGATAGCGTTGCATCGAATCCGCTGGGCAAAATGCATAATTCATACAAGGGGCTGTTTGCCAAGATGCGATCCCGTCCGCGCAATATTCCCGCGATGGTTGCGGCTAACCCGCAGTATCATGAGGGCGCCATCATGCGCCAGCAGCATTCGCCAATTGATTACTCGCCCTATCATCCAACAACAGTTCTGCAGGTCGGAGAATCGGTGATAGTCGATGTGCATGCCGATACCCGCTGGAATGCGAGCAATGTCTTTTTATCCGAGAGCCATGAATTTGGGTTCTCGGCGACCGGAGAGTGGCAAGATAGTAAAGATAGTTGCGATTGGAAGGGGACGGAGAATAACAAATTTACCACGGGTGATGTAGTCAGGGCGATGGCCGGTTTCTGGGGTAAAATTGAAGATGTCTGGAGCCATGTGACAGGCAACCGTTCGACTGATTTTGTCATGACCAAGCGGGTCGAGCATTTGCCGTGGTTCATCATGGTTGGCGCGATTGCCAACGATGGAGGTAGTGATGATGTGGTGCATAACGATGGTAGTCCGATTGCGCATCAACTGGTGACTTTGCCAGAATATGATACCAAGCCGTTGAAGGTGAAAACAGCGGGTTATTTGTATTGCTTCCCCAACGATGTCTGGAGTCTGTATGGCAATAATCATGGCAGCGTGCAGCTGAAGATAACGCGAAAAAGATAAATTCGTGAAGTGGTTATTTAAAGGAAAGCGTCTCTTTTATCCTTTTATCAAATTTAAATAAAACTGGAGGTTTAACGTATGAGAAGTGATGTTAGGAGTTGCCGTGGATTCATAGGGAATAGATTGATATTCACACTGATAGTGATGTTATTGTTTGTAATTGGCTCTCCCGGATATGCTTTGGCTGCGGATCAGGATCAATCTGGAGACACACCCAAAGTAACAGAAGAAGGTAAAGGTAAAAACACAGCCGAACATACAGATAAACGCGGAGATATCATTATCACTGCGCATTCTGGACTATCTGTGGATAGTTTTGCTGCTGATTCAACCAAAACTTATCTGAACTTTAATGATGCCAACAAAAACAAAAGCCGTGCTACTTATGGGTTTGATATGGAATATCGCCTTTTGGGAAGCGGTGAAAATGATATTGAAGAACCAAATGATGTTTTTTTTAATGGTGTGTGGAATCCGCAGTTATGGATTTATGGGCATACCTTGCATGGCATGCGCAGCGCAGAGGTGGATTGTAATGCGCACCCCACTTTGAGCGTATGCAGTGGAAAAATTCTTGCTCCGCCCAATGCTAGTAACAATCTTTTCTTATTGCGCAATGCAACTTCACTTGAAGCGTATTTGGGACTTCGGTATGAATTTATCACGCTTCAAGCGGGAGGAAAAAGTCCTGCGAACCTATATGTGAGTGGCGAACTTGGCTTTGTAACCGTGGCTGATAATGGTGGGGATGTTATAGATATGCATAAAATAAACTTGGGTGCCGTTCTGATAGGGGGGGCGTTTAAGAACAGTTTTCTTGAGGTTGGTTATGGTAAAACAGATCTGTTTTTGCGACATAAGTCCAGACGATTCAAAGTGGCAGCGAAGGCTCAATGGACCCCTCCGTTATTGAAAAACATGCAGATAGTTAAGGACTTATCATTGTTTGCTAAAATTGTTGCAGATACGGACCTTGGAAGTGGAGCAGATAGTATTCAAAGTTATTTTGGCATTTCCTACAGCATCGACGGATCAGAGTTCTAACATGTATAGATGTAAGCCGGAAATGTACGAAGGACACGGGGACACAATAATAATTAATTAGCGATTGGCCGAGTTATGTATTATGTCTCCAGAACTGTAGCGTATTTCTGGTGATCTGTTGCGCCATATTACTACGGAAAAAAGCAGTTCAGGCGGAAGAGAATGCATTGGCTATATTGGATAGAGAAAAGGAAAAGCTGCTAGGTGATGGTCACAAACCGACTTGTGAACTGATTGAACAGATTAATTTCTATTCGGGGCGCATCAGAGACATTAAATCCGGAGCATTTCTGCCAATAACTGAGCAGCCGTGGGTACAAGCTGTTTCGCTGTTGCTTGGCGGTGGTGGTACGCTGATCTTGTTTGATGTTCTTTCTCTTGCAAAATAGAAGAAGCTAGTTTGATACTTTAGGAGGTATGAAATGTTATTAAAACAAGGTTCAAGAGGCTCCGAGGTTGTTGAGTTGCAACAAGCCCTGGGTATTGACGATGACGGGGTATTTGGTGCGGGGACGGAGCGAGCCGTTAAGGCGTACCAGAAGGAACACGATTTGATGGTTGATGGCATAGTGGGATCACAAACACTTGCCGCTATTCGGGAAAGTCATGTCACAACGGATAATGCGGAACGTGTGTATTCGCCTCGTGAAGATTTGATGGTGAATAAATATTTTTTGCCGAAAGGTGAATACAAAGAAGGCCCAACCCCAAAGGAATATTTGTTTTTGCATCATACCGCTGGCTGGCATAATCCGTACAATACTGTGGATGGCTGGGCGAAGGATAATCGCGGTACAATCGCAACGGAGTTTGTGCTCGGTGGACGTTCCGTTAAAGGCAATGATGATCGTTACGATGGTGAGTTACTGCAGTGTGTGCCGGAAGGCGGTTACGGTTGGCATCTGGGTAAAAACGGCTCGCAGCATATGCATACACATTCGGTGGCGATTGAAGTTTGTAATTTTAGTTATGCCAACGATGGGAAAACCTATGTTGGAACGCCGATTGTTGCCGATCAGATTGTGAGCTTGGCCAAGCCGTTTCGGGGTTATAAGCAGTGGCATGCTTATTCGGATAAACAAATTGAAACACTCAGAGCGTTTATTTTGTGGATTGCAGAGCGTGATTCGATTGATGTGCGCGCTGGTCTGATTGCTGTAATCAAAGAAAAAGGCTCTCAAGCTTTTGAATATAACGCACAGGCATACAACGGTGAAATCAAAGGCATGTGGACGCATGGGAATATTCGCAAGGATAAGTTTGATCTGTTTCCGCAACCGAATCTCATCGACATGTTGCTCAGCCTGTAATTGGATGTGTGATGTGCTAAACCATGGTGAAATTTTTGATGGTAAATATTTCAGTATCGTTGAGTTTTACATCAAAGAGAGCGTGAATTTATGATGGAGATATTACGAGAAGGGTCAACAGGTTCTCAGGTTGAAGAACTTCAAACATTGCTTCGGCAGCAAGGCTTTGATGCGGGCGAGGTGGATGGATTGTTTGGTGAACATACCAATCAGGCCGTGCATGAGTTTCAGACCAAGAACGGTTTACCTGCAGATGGTATCGTGGGGCAGGATACCTTGGCTATGTTTGGACATCTTGAAGCTGAATCGCATCAGAAGTTTCAGCAAAAAGGTCCTGATGTTATGGGTTTTAGAAAAGGCAAAGCCTCGTCGAATAAGAAGCCGGAAATTGACATCGAGGTTCTGGAGTCATCGCCCGAATTAAATAGTGAAACTTCTGAACAGCATGTGACGCAGTATTGGTTGTTTCAGTATAAACCGGATGATGAAAAAACGGACTGGCTGGAATCGGCGAAACAGGGGGAGGCAGTCCCTTGGCATATAAACCGGTTTCAGGATGAAATACAGCTTGGTGACGTGTTTTTCCTTTGGCGAGCTTTCAAGGATGAAGATGAGCGTAAACACAACCGAGCTGCAAGCGGCCTGGTTGGTTGGGGGAAGATTAGCCATCTCGAATTTGAAGACAGGGGCGCAGCAACGGAAACGCCAAAGAAGGATATTCGTCTTTCCTTGCCAGTAACATGGTTGGAGCCAATGATCTCCAGAGATGTGGTGATTGAGCGCATTCCAAAGGCAGAATTTCAGTTTTTGCGCAGCCCCCAGGGCACAATATTCAAAGTGCCAGAACAAGTTGCAGCAAAACTTAACAATTTTATTAATGAGAGAGGGGCACGAGTTGCTACGCCAGACCTGCTTTCGAATGCCACCATTATCAGTTCCGACCAACCTGCTGAACATGATTCATTTAACCGGTTTGCATTCGCGGAATATCTGGCGCGCTGGCTGGATCGCCTGTGGCATGAACAGTTAAATGCGTCTGTTAAAACAGGGAAAGAGGTCAAAGGGGATAGCTTTGTCCTGCACCTTTGCGGACGTTGGGGGGCTGGTAAAACAACATTCATGCATCAGTTGGATCAGTGCCTGCATGATGATACCAAGGTGACAAAGCCATGGATTGGTATTCATTTTAATGCGTGGCGGAATCAGCATGTCGATCCGCCCTGGTGGGGACTGTTGGATCGGATTATTAGCAAAGGCATTGAGGAGTCTCGAGAGTACCCAATATGGTTTCGCATAAAAAGTTTGAAGCGGCGTTTTGATAGAGGGGATTGGAAGCTTGAAGCCGGGATGGCAGTGCTAATTCTTGTAAGTGTATGTATTATTGGATCTGAGTATTTTAAAGGAGATGTTATAAAGTCATTGGCAGCTATTTTTGCTTTGGGAACAGCTGTATTTGGTTTTTTTAGTAAAGTTATACCGGGCTTCTCTGCATCAGCTCAAATTTTTCAACGTTTATCTTCTGATCCAATGGAAAAAATTCGCTCTTATTATTATGATATTATTGAGACTTTTGATCGACCTGTCATCGTGTTTATTGATGATCTGGATCGATGCAAAAGTGCTTATGTGATCGAACTCCTGGAGAGTCTCCATACACTGTATTCTCACCCGAAAGTATTTTTCTTGGTCGCCGCTGATCGAACCTGGATATCGGCCTGCTTTGAAGAGGGTTATGAAACCTTCAATGGCAAAATTGCGCAGGTTGAGCAGCCAACGGGTTATCGTTTTCTGGAGAAGTTGTTTCAATTAAGTATTGCGCTGCCGCCGATCTCAGCTGAATTGAAAGCGTTGTTTATGGATGAAATCACATCAAATGGAAAAAGTGATGCTGTAGTAAGCTTTGATGAGGCTTATGCCGCTGTAGAAAAAGAGATTCAACATGTGTCCAGTGAATCTGAACTCAATGATTATATGCGCAGTGAGCCGGAATCAGCCATTCATAAACAGGCTATGATTGCCGCCGCAGTGATTAAAGCGGCGAAGACTGAAAGCTTTGCGACTGCAAACAAGCACCGGCTCACACGCTTTGTCGATTTGATGGATGCCAATCCGAGAAGTATGAAGCTGATAGTGAATGCGTTTGGCGTGTATGTGAATCTGGCAAGGGTAAGCGGCGTTCTCGATATGGATGAGCCGTTTCTGGATCAAGTCGCGCTCTGGACCATTCTTGAAGTCCGGTTTCCTAGAGTGGCGGAATATCTTGCGCGCTTTCCTGATCAGGTTCAGATATTTGCCGCAGATGCCGCGACTGAGAAAGAGCCGGGTGCACATCAAGTTCCAGATTATTTACTTGCTTTAATTGGCAATGAATCATTAAAAAAAATAATGGGTGGATGCAAACTGAATAATGGGGATGTCATTGCACCACTTACAGCGAAAGCCATTGCTGTGATGGTCAATGGTGGCAGTTGGAAGGAGTGAGATATGAGTGATTTTCTGGCAGGGCCGATGGTGCGGCGTACTGAGTTGCAAAAGGTGGCTATATGGGTGGCAAGCAAAGAGCCCCGAGTGTTTTCCGGGGCAGTGTTTAAGCGTAAGGCAGACGGGTCGCTGCATGCTTTGAATGTTCAGGCCACACAACGTACGGCGCGAATGGGCGAACATCTGTTTGTGCATATCATCTGGCTGGACTGGCAGGATGCATCCTATGCGGAACATATTCTGCACTACGATCTCATCGAAAATGGCAACAGTCTGTTGCATGCGAATGATGATTTTTGTTATCCGGACGAACCCTATCCCAGCTTTATTGTGCCAGGGGAACTGAAAAACATCTTGCATGGCTCTTGCCGTAAACCGCATGCCGCCGCCGTGCATCGTGATTGGGGCTCGTGTGATCAGTTGGCCACCGGTGCGAAGCTTGTGGGCGATACGATCAACGATCAGATCAACCGCCCTTCCATGCTGTTGATGACCGGCGATCAGATTTATGCCGATGATGTTGGTGGAGCCATGCTTTGGTATCTCATGGGGCTCGGCAGAGACGTGACCGGATGGGATGAAACCATGCCGCGTCGGCGACTGCCTATGGATGGGGGCTATCACACGGCAAATGATGCGCAAAAGGTGTGCGACATAGAGCTGTATCGCCGGGCTCCAGAGGTGAGTTGGAATCTGAATGGCAAACATGAAGGGTTTTCGTCGGGGGCGGCGGATAACCACCTGATGACCTTTGGCGAGTATGCGGCAATGTATGTGTGTGCATTTGGCGGTCAGGGAGCAAAGCTTGAATTTCAGGACTGGCAGGCAGTCAAACACCAGTTCAATCATCGTATTTCAAAAAAATATTATCAGAAAGAGAAAGAAAAGCTGGAGACTTTTGCGCAAACGCTGCCCGAAGTGCGTCGGTTGTTGGCTAATATTTCGGTGTATATGCAGTGCGATGATCATGAAGTGACGGATGACTGGAATATTTCCCGAGATTGGGTTGAGCAGGTGCAAGGCAAAAGCCCGCGTACGCGCAGAGTTGTCGCCAATGCATTGGCATCCTATTGGGCATTTCAGGGTTGGGGAAATGATCCTGAGCGCTTTAGTGATGGTTTCATCGACTTGCTGGAACAGCATTTAAATGCCCATCGCCATGATGGCGATGATGCTGAACAGTTCGATGCCCTGCTTTGGGCATCGAAACCGGGTAGATGGTTTTTTTCCACGCCAACTCAGCCTGCTGTGATCGCCATGGATACACGCACGTGTCGCAAACTCTATCATCAACAACCTGCCAAGCTGATGCATGCTGAGGCATTGGATGAATTGGCTGATGAGATCAAACAGGCGGTGAATGATTGTGATTCGATTTGCCTTATTTCGCCGACACCGGTGTTTGGCTTTCGCTTTGTCGAAGGTGTGCAGGGCGCGGCTTTATCACTGATCAAGCTCATCCCCGGTTCATTGGCAGCGCTGGATGCAGAATCATGGGTGGCCGGTTTTCGCTCGCTTGAGAGCATGCTTGCCGATGAGAGCAAACTCAAATATGTCACGTTTCTTTCTGGCGATGTGCATTACTCCTTTGCGCGGACGGCGATGCTGGGGAATCGTATTCCCGCAGTTCAGCTTACCAGTAGCCCGTTACACAACACCAACCCCGGCATCACGATTGGCGATCAGAACAAACTTGTTCAGGGCTATCATTTTCTGGCTTCGCAGGAGTTGTTTGAGGGTAAGCATGTGGCCATTACTGGCATGAATAATATCGCTCAGGTCTGGTTTGAAGGGGGGCGCGCAAAGAAACAGCAGTTAAAATCGACCCTGGCTGATGGGACGCTGCAGGAACTCACCTATTTGATTCCGGGCTAAGTGCGAGCGGGCATTCATGGCAACTGTGCTCGTTTCGGTATCGCTGCTGCATTGATTAGTTCTGTAACTTATCCTTCAAGCAGCTAGGTTTCGGGCATGGCTAAGATTTTATTTCATTTCGGTGAGCTTTCCTTGAAGGGCAAAAACCGATCCACGTTTGAGCGCAAAATGGCGCAGAATATTAAGCGGGTGCTGAAGCCGGTGTTGAAACGAAACGGTTTTTATCGCGAACATGGGCGCATGACGGCTGATGTTGAAGAAATTAGCGATGAATTGCTGGATCTGTTGGCGCTGTTGCCGGGTATTCGTAATTTTTCACTGGTGCATGAATGTGAGCCGGAGCTGGCGACGATTCAAGCCGCAGCAAAGGCTGCAGTGTTGGAAGATTTTGGTGCGGATGTGGCCGGTAAACCTTTTCGGGTGAGCAGCAGGCGCAGTAATAAATCTTTTCCAATCACCTCACCCGAGCTGAATTTTGAGGTGGGTGGTTATCTCAAAACCAAATTAAATCTGGCGGTGAATCTCGATCACCCTGAGATTGATGTACGGGTCGAAGTCGGTGCCAAGTCGGTGTATATTTATACACGCAAGATTGAGGCTATTGGTGGTTTGCCGGTGGGTACATCCGGGCGCGGCGTGGTGTTGTTTTCCGGTGGTATCGATTCACCGGTGGCGGCTTATACGATGATGAAGCGCGGCATGGAAGTGGTGCTGGTGCATCTCTACAACAGCACCATCAATCGTGACTTTTCCAAGATCAAAGATTTGGCAGCACGATTATCGCGTTACCAAGGGCGCGTAAAATTGTACATGATTGATCTGGAAGAATTTCAACGTCATGCCATTGCCGAAGTGCCGGCGGAATACCGCATGATTATTTATAAACGGCAGATGATTCGCTCCTCTGCCTTGATCGCACGTGAGGAACGGGCGCAGGCTTTGGTTACGGGTGATTCGTTGGGTCAGGTGGCGAGTCAGACCTTGGCCAATATCCATGCCATTTATGATGCCTCGGATTTACCTTTGTTGCCGCCGTTGATTGGAGCCGATAAAGAAGAAATCATCGCACTCGGTCGCCGCATCGGCACATACGATATTTCGATTGAAGAGTATTGCGATATTTGCTCGTTCCTGATTGCCAAACACCCGGAAACATCGGCGAAACGCGAGAAAGTGGCGATGTATGAAAGTCGTTTGCCGTTGGAAGGTTTAGATTACCCGACACATACGGTGCTGTTTCATTCGGGTCATGAAATCACGTAGTCGAGTTTATTCATGAAACGCATGTTGGGTTTGTGTCTCTTCTGGCTGTCCTGGCTGCTATGGGGGCTTGTGCTGCTTGTGCCCCTAGTATCAGATGCAGATCTTGAAACGATTGCTGTGAGAACAACAGCATTGATCGTGGTTTCAGAAGTGTGTTTCGCCGTTAGTATTTTTTTACTGGGACGACCATTCTATGCAGCCATTAAAATGCGCGTAAAGAGCGTTTGGCGGGGCTGGAAAGAATCGTCCGATAAAGTATGAGTGTTGAGTGCACCAGAAGGATAGGCTCATGATTCTTGGGCAGGAGGTGTGTGATTCAATATTGTACTGTTGATGGATATTCGATTGCCTATGCTCGTAGTGGCAAAGCTGATGGTGAGGTTATGTTGCTAGTGCATGGTATCACCACCTACTCGTTTATCTGGCGTAAGCTGTTACCTTTTCTGGAACACGATTATGATGTAATTGCCGTTGATTTGTTGGGTTGTGGTGAATCGGATATGCCGCTGGATGAGTCTTACGCGATCAAGGATCATGCCGAGCGTTTGTATCGTTTCATGTACCAGTTGGGCATCTCACGCTTTCATTTTGTCGGTCATGATCTGGGTGGTGGCATTGCCCAGATCTTTGCCGTTCAGCATGAAGAAATGCTGATCAGTTTAAGCATGATCAATATGGTGGCTTATGACTTCTGGCCTGTGCAGCCGATCACGGCCATGCGTGCGCCGGTTGTGCGCCAGCTTTTGATGGGGGCGCTGGACTTGGGCATGTTGCGTTTGTTCGTCAAAGCAGGGCTGTATCATAAAGAAAGACTTAACGATGAACTGATGGATTTATTCTGGAAGCCGTTGAAACGACGGGAAGGACGCAAGGCATTCATGCATTTTGCGCGTTGCCTCGATAATCATAATTTAATGGAAATCTCCGATGAACTCAAATTGTTGCGTGTTCCGACATTGATTTTGCGTGGTGATGCCGATCCATTTTTGGGGGCTACGATTGCCCAGCGGCTGCATGCAGGTATGCCGGACAGTCAGCTGCAATGCATCGCAACAGCATCACACTATTTGATGGAAGATGAGCCAGAATGGGCTGCCCAACAAATTTTAACATTCATTGAGGCCGATCATGCCACCTGAGTTCCAAAACAGGGCAGAGCTTGAAGAACGCATTCGTATGCTGGAAAAAGAGAATGGGCATCTGGCGGATCGAGCCGAGCAGAGTTTAATGCTGGGGCTGATTTCCGAGGCTGTTGCTCAGCTTGAAGATGTGACTGAAATGCTCGATGTGGCATTGGAGCGCATTTCCATGCTCAAAGCCATTCCGTTTGTGGCATGTTGTGCGCGGCATGACGGTCAGGTTCGTGTGATACATTCGTATTTGTCCTTTTCACATGTTGATGTGAATGATTACCAATTTCAGATGGATGAGTTTGAAAAAGAGACTTTGTTTATCAATGATCCGGCTGCGCAGGCCTTGAACTTTCTGGATGGCTCAACGGTCGATTTCACCCCCAATCAGATATTGATCATTCCGTTTTCAACTCAGGCTGTGGCCGATGGTTTTTATCTCTTTGCAGATCGCGATACGGATCGCAAACGCTTGAACACTATTGCGCCGACGTTACAGCGCATTACCGACTTATTAACTGTATCGATGGATAATCGCGGCCTGTTGCACAGTTATCAGCAGCTTAATGCTGAACTGGATCGGCGTGTAGAGATTCGCAGCAAAGAGCTGCGCGAGAGTGAAAAAAACTATCGCCATCTCATCGATAACATGCAGGACTGTTTGTATCGAACCAATAGGCAAGGGCAACTTACCTTTGCATCAGCTTCGATTCAAACCCTGATGGCTTGTAGTCCCGATGAAATCCTGGGTGATAAGTTATCGGATTATTATGTTGATCCCAGTGGTCGGGAAAAACTAATGCAGCAGCTGCTGGCCTCAGCGGATGGCAAGGTCGAGGGTTTTGAAGCACAGGTGCGGCGTAAAGATGGGCGGATTATCTGGTTGTCCGCCAATTCACATTTTATTTATGATGATCTGGGGCAGGTGCTGGGTATTGAAGGGACATTACGCGATGTAACAGCAGTTAAAGAAACGGAAGAATCGCTGCGCAAGTTATCGCAGGCAGTGGAGTGCGCCGGTGAATCCATCCTGATTACAGATCAACAGGGTACGATAGAGTATGTGAATCCGGCATTTACTCAGATGACTGGTTATGAGTCTGAAGAAGCGCTCGGTGAAACGCCCCGGCTATTGCAGTCCGGTGAGCAGGATCAGCAGTTTTATGAGCATATGTGGGATACCATTACCGATGGTAAACACTGGACGAATTCGATTATCGAGCGCCATAAAAATGGCTCGTTGTATCCTGTTTTGATGTCGGTTTCACCGATTTTCGATGCCTTGGGAGCGATCACCCACTATGTCGCTATTCAGCGCGATGTGAGTGAACTAACCAAGATGGAAGAACAATTTCATCAGGCTCAGAAGATGGAAGCGATTGGCACTTTGGTGGGTGGCATTGCACATGATTTTAATAATATGCTGGCAGGCATGATTGGCTCGATGTATTTGATGAAACGCAAACTGAAGCATGAACCGGAGGTTTTGGAGGAACTGGAGGCTTTGGAGAAACAATCGTTCCGGGCAGCAGAGATGATCAAACAACTGCTGACGTTTGCGCGCAAAGGTAATATGGAATTTCATGGTTTGTCCTTCTCATCCTTGATGAAAGAGGTGTTCAAATTAACCAGTATGACGATTCCTGAAAATATTGTAGTGAATCTGAATGTATGCAGCGATACATTGAAAATCAAAGGTGATGCCAGCTTATTGCAGCAGATTTTAATGAATTTAATGAACAATGCGCGCGATGCACTTGATGATGTGCCGAAACCGCAAATTGATGTGGTGGTTGATGCCTTTGAATCGAATGAGGCTTTTGTCGAGCGCCACCCTGAAGCGCGTTTGAATCATGTCTATGCACGCCTCACGGTAAGGGATAATGGTTGTGGTATTCCGGAAACTGATCTGAATCAGGTGTTTGAGCCCTTTTATACCACCAAGGAAGTGGGGCAGGGCACAGGCTTGGGTCTGGCGATGATTTATGGTTCGATTCAAAGTCATGCCGGTATTATTGAAGTGAAAAGCAAGCAGCATAAAGGTACGGCCTTTATGATTTATCTGCCCGTGTTGAGAGGCAAGGAGGAGCAGCAGCAAGCTTACGATGATGGGGATGCGATTGATGGTGCTGGTCAAACCGTTCTGATGGTTGACGATGATGCGACTCTGCGCACAGTGCATGCCGAACTGCTTAGTCGTTTGGGTTATCAAGTCTTGCAGGCCTGTGATGGTAAGGGAGCCTGCGAGGTGTTTGCCAGCCATCAAGATGAAATTCAGTTGGTGATTACCGATGTGGTGATGCCGAAGATGAGTGGTGTGGATTTGGCACATCATATTTGGCAGCAAAGGGCATCGATGCCGGTACTTTTTATGACTGGCTATGATAAAGAACATTTATCCCACCTGCCTGCCGGGAAAAAGCATGTGCAGATTTTGTTAAAACCATTTTCTGTGCAGCGCTTAAGTCAGTCTATCCATGAGTTGTTATATCCGTGAAAAAGCATGCCAAGAACGATAATACTCCGCAATGCAAAGCAACGGATGTGAGCAACGATGTGAATATTCGGTAAGCCTATGAAAATCGGCTGGGACTTGCGATGGATGCAGCAGGCCTTGGTTTTTGGGAGACCTATCTCATTACAGGCGAGATCACACGCAAAGCCATCTGTACTCGACCAACTGCTAAACAGGCCAATACCTATTTACAAACCCATCAACCCCATGGGGTAATAAGGTGAAATACGGCATAAGATATATCTACTATACTTTTTATTAACCGAGTAAAATACATGGTTGTTGATAGATGACCATATTTTATAATGCCCTTGTTTTTAAAAATAGTTAAACCCATTGAAGGAACCATGTTTTCTACTGCTTTAAATCGCCGACAGTTTTTGAGTTTGAAGCACAAGTCTGTGCCAGTTCGTCCGCCTTGGTCGGTGAATGAATTATTGTTTCAGGATGCCTGCACACGTTGCTCGGATTGCATCGAAGCTTGCCCTGAAAATATATTGATTCGTGAAGGCTTGAATGGTTACCCCATTGTTGATTTCAAACGTGGTGAATGCACGTTTTGTGGCGATTGTGCGAAAGCTTGCCCAACCACCGCCTTGAATGATCCCGAATCCTCTTTGACGGCATGGGTGATAAAAGCACAGGTGGGTGATGGCTGTTTGGCCAAACAGCAGGTGATTTGCACCACCTGTGCGGAACAATGCGAGGCGCGGGCGATTCGCTTTACGCCGCTTGTCGGAGCTGTTGCACAGCCGGAAATAAACAACGATGCCTGTACAGGTTGTGGTGCTTGCATTGCACCTTGCCCGACACAGGCGATTGAGGTGAAGAATGTGTCAAGATGAATACGCCGACGAGTTGGTTGGTTGCATTGTGGGAGCCGTGGTGCATGTGCATGCACAAAGCAGTACATCGGTTCGCCAGGCATTGCTTGCTTATGAAGGTGTTGAGATCCATGCCGAAGATGAGCAATCGCGTTTGGTGATCACCATGGAAGCAAGCACAAGTAAAGCGGTGTTAAAACTCACCGAATCGATTCAACAGATAGAAGGGGTCATCCTGGTGACACCGGTCTATCAACATAATGAAGATCATCAACAAGAACAATCCGGAGGTTGGGCATGGCGCTAAGCCGTAGATCATTTATCAAATCGAGTGCAGCGACGGCTGCTGCTGCATCAATTAATATTAGCCTGCCGAGTGTGGTGCATGGCATGGATTTATTTGATGCCGAGAAAAATAAGATTCGCTGGGATAAAGCCCCGTGCCGTTTTTGTGGTGTAGGCTGTGGTGTGATGGTTGGCACAAAAGATAATCGTATTGTGGCCACTCAGGCTGATCCGAAAGCGGAAGTGAATAAAGGCATCAACTGCATCAAGGGCTATTTTTTATCTAAGATTATGTATGGCAAGGATCGGTTGACCACGCCGTTGTTGCGTATGCGCGGTGGTAAGTTCCATAAGGAAGGTGAGTTCACGCCCGTATCATGGGATGTGGCGTTTGATATTATGGCCGAGAAGTGGAAAAAAACACTGAAAGAAAAAGGCCCTGAAGCGGTAGGCATGTTCGGCTCCGGTCAGTGGACGATTATGGAGGGTTATGCGGCCTCCAAGCTGATGAAGGCGGGTTTCCGCTCCAACAATATCGATCCCAATGCGCGCCATTGCATGGCTTCGGCAGTCGGTGGTTTTATGCGCACCTTTGGCTCTGATGAGCCGATGGGCTGTTACGATGATTTGGAACATGCCGATGCGTTTGTATTGTGGGGCTCAAATATGGCCGAAATGCATCCGATTCTGTGGACGCGCATCACCGATACGCGTTTAAGTAAACCGGATTCCGAAGTGCATGTGTTATCCACTTATGAGCATCGCTGCTTTGATCTGGGCGATAATAATATGGTGTTTACGCCGCAGACGGACATGGTGATTCTCAATTATATCGCCAATTATATTATTGAAACCAAGGCTTATGATAAGCAGTTTCTGAAAAAACATGTGAATTTCAAGACCACTCTGACCGATATTGGTTATGGCCTGCGCCCTGAAAACATCTTGGAAAAGAAAGCCAAGAACCGTGGTAAGGGCAAGATGAGCGGTAGTTCGTTGAAAGCATATGCCAAACTCGTCAAACCATACACACTCGATTATGCCGCCAAATTATCCGGTGTACCCAAAGAAAATCTATTACGTCTGGCTAAATTGTATGCCGATCCGAACAAGAAGATCACATCCTTATGGACGATGGGTTTCAACCAGCATACCCGTGGCGTGTGGACCAACAGCTTGATGTACAATGTGCATCTATTGATGGGTAAAATCTCCGAGCCGGGCAATAGTCCGTTCTCATTGACCGGCCAGCCATCGGCCTGTGGTACGGCGCGTGAAGTCGGTACATTCTCACATCGTTTGCCGGCTGATCTGGTGGTCAAGAAAAAAGCCCATCGTGATTTTGCTGAAAAGACTTGGAAACTGCCTGAAGGCACGATTCCAGCCAAACCCGGCTATCATGCTGTACAGCATAATCGCATGCTCAAAGATGGTGTGATCAATGCCTATTGGTCGATGTGCAATAATAATGTGCAGGCCGCAGCCAATATGAATGAGGAGACATTGCCCGGTTATCGCAATCCGGATAATTTCATCGTGGTGTCTGATCCCTATCCGACTGTGTCTGCCATGGCGGCTGATTTGATTTTGCCGACGGCGATGTGGGTGGAAAAAGAAGGCGCGTATGGCAATGCCGAGCGCCGCACACAAGCTTGGCGACAGCAGGTGAACGCGCCCGAGGGTGCGAAGTCGGATTTATGGCAGCTGATGGAGTTCGCCAAACGCTTCAAGATAGAAGAAGTATGGCCAGCTGAATTGTTGGCTAAAATGCCGGAGCACCGTAACAAAACTATGTACGATGTGCTCTATCGCAATGGTAATGTGGATAAATTTCCGGCTCAGAAAATCACCGATGATCGCGGCAATGAATATGCCAATGATGAAATGGATCATTTCGGTTTCTATGTGCAGAAGGGGTTGTTTGAAGAATACCGCTATTTTGGCACACACGGGCCGAAGAAAGGACATAACCTTGCATCCTTGGATCAGCTACATAAGGAGCGTGGTCTGCGCTGGCCAGTGGTCAATGGCAAAGAAACCAAGTGGCGTTATCGAGAAGGTTCCGATCCGTTTGTGCCGGCGGGTTCCGATCTGTATTTTTATGGTCATAAAGACGGTAAAGCCAATATCATCTTTGCACCCTATGAACAGCCGCCTGAAATGCCGGATGCCGAGTTTGATATGTGGTTATGCACTGGGCGTGTGCTTGAACACTGGCATTCAGGCTCGATGACCCAGCGTGTGCCTGAGTTGTATAAAGCCATGCCGGATGCACAGATATATATGCACCCCGACGATGCCAAGAAACGTGGTTTCAAACGCGGTGATTTGGCCAAGATACAAAGCAGGCGTGGTGAAATCACGGCTTTGGTTGAAACACGTGGCCGTAACAAGCCACCTGTAGGTCTTATTTTTGTGCCGTGGTTTGATGCTCGACGCTTGATCAATAAAGTCACACTCGATGCAACCGATCCGCTATCGAAGCAAACTGATTATAAAAAATGCGCTGTGCGCGTGATTAAGGCATAGGAGGAAAGATATGAAAAAATTTAGTTTGATTGCCGGATTCATTGTTTTTTCCTCTGTGGCTTGGGCTGGTGCAGGTAGTGTGACGTCTTTGCGCGGCGATGTGGCGCTCGATGCCCCTTCAGTCACCACTGTGGCCAAAGATTGGTCTGATGGTGAAGGCAAAATCAAGCGCAACTATGCCCAGCAACCACCGCTTATACCGCATGATGTTGAAGGTTTTACGATCGACATGGATGGTAATAGTTGTTTGAGCTGCCATAACTGGGATTCGGATATGCCGGGCGCAACGAAAGTGGGTGTATCGCATTTTTTGAATCGGGATAACGAGGCGCTGATCAAAATATCCCCACGGCGATATTTCTGCACCCAATGCCATGTACCGCAGAAAAATGCCAAACCCTTGGTGTTGAATTCATTTCAGTCATTATCTGAAGAATAGGTGTCACCGGAAGTGCGGCTTTAGCCGCGCCGAATCTGGCAAAACAGCACGGCTGAAGCCGTACTTCCGAGTCATATTGAATAACGGCTAAAGTCTCGTCACTTAATAGGGTTGGCTCATGGCCAAATTGACGGGTCTTTATTAAAAAAATAGGAGAAAAATATCATGTATAAAATAGTATTGTTACTAATGGCTTTAAGCTTTTCAGGCTTGGCGCAAGCAGCCGATTGGACGGTATCCGCCAATGTGCGCGAACGTTATCAATCGTTCAATAATTTCAATTTTAATTCGGCGGTGAATAAGGATACCTGGGAATTCGATTCGCGTTTGTATGTGAAGGCGAAAGCTGATTTTGGCAATGGCTTGAGTGTTTTTCTTGAACCGCAGGCCGTAGCGATTAAAAACAACTCGGTGGGCAATGGCACTCAAGATTTTAGTCAGGCCGACTTATTGCAAGCGTATCTGCAATATAATGTGGGTGATTTCGGTTTGCGTATTGGTCGTCAACAGCTGGTCTATGGCGATCAGCGCTTGCTCGGACATTTGGGCTGGAAAGATGTGGCGCGTACCTTTGATGGTGTGAAAGCCATGTACAAGTCTGGCCCTGTCAAACTGGATGTGTTTGCTGTTCACCCTGCTGATATTGTTGGCATGACACCAAAAACAGCAGCACCGCAGGGTAAATCGCTGGTGACATGGGAAGATCGCCGTCTGATCGGGGCGTATGCCACTTACACATTGGCTCCCAAGACCGGTGTGGATGCCTATTTTATCAACTGGCGACACAATCAGCAGGCGGCCGTTGGTAAGGGGCGCAATTTGAATACCTTCGGCACACGTTTGTTTGCTAAGGGTAATGGTTTTGATGCTACGGCTGAAGCAGTATTTCAAACCGGAACCTGGTCCAATACAGGTGGCAAAAATGTGTCACAAAAGGCATCGGCCTATGCGGTCAAAGCGGGTTATACATTAGATTTTTGGAAAACACGTTTTGGTGTGGAATATGATTTCAGTCCGGGCGATGACAAACGCAATCCAAATACGCATAAAACCTTTGTGTTTCCATTTCACACCAACCATGCGCATTATGGCGAAATGGATTTCTTTTCTTGGGCGAATATGAAAGATCTGCGTTTGTCATTGAAGACTTCGCCATTGGCCGGCTTGGCCTTGATTGGCAATGTGCACTTCCTATCCTTGGATAAGGCGCAGGGCGATTGGGTAAATGTTGTTGGTGTGGGTAATGTGTTTGCTGGAGCGC
>CAYOTF010000016.1:0-6835 GCA_964406805.1 uncultured Zetaproteobacteria bacterium
CACACTCTGGGTTTTTATCCACCCAGCGCATCACCGATTGATCCGGCTCTTTTAGAAAGGGCGACGGTGCACTCTTCTCTTTTTGACCAAAACGCTTGCGCACGCGCGCATAACTGAGCGTCAAATGATAACGCGCCCGGGTCATGGCCACGTACATCAAACGGCGCTCTTCTTCCAGACGGTTTTCTTCCACTGCATTTTTGTGTGGAAAGATGCCCTCTTCCACGCCAATCACATACACCTGATCAAATTCCAAACCCTTGGCACCATGCACCGTCATCAAGCGCACTTGCTCGGATGGATCATCGTCTGATTTATCCGCCAATAGAAAAATATGCTGCAAAAATTCCGTTAAGTTTCCACCTTTTTCGTTGTGCTTGATCCACCAGCGACGCAATTCCATCAAATTACCCATGCGCATTTCAGCCCGCTCTTCGGTATCGGCTTCCGCCCGAATCGCCGCTTCCACTCGTGTCAAATCCAATAGCGCATCAAAGGCTTCATCAGCCTCGCAATGCCGGAATTGGAACTCCAGACCAACCAGTAAATCTCCGAACTCACGCAGATTTTCCACACGTTTGTGTGTTAAATCCTCATGCGTACATGCCCCCAACAAGGAACAGCCCTGCGCCATGGCAAAATCACCCAGATCACCCAGAGCCTTGGCTCCAATGCCTCTGCGTGGGCGCGCAATCGCACGCATAAAAGCCAAATCATCATCGTTGTTGGCAATCAGGCGCAGATAGGCCAACACATCCTGAATCTCGGCGCGATCAAAAAACGATAAGCCACCACTGACATGGTAAGGAATCTGAGCCTCGCGCATGGCCAACTCCAGCGCGCGTGCTTGATAAGATGCACGATACAACACACAGAAATCTTCCCAACCAACATCCGATGTTGCACGTCTGGCCTTGATATCACCGGCTACCCGCCGCGCTTCTTCTTCCGGATTCGGCGACTCCCATACCCGCACCGGCTTGCCCTGTCCCAGGTTGGAACGCAGCGTTTTACCCATCCGTTCAGCATTGTGGGCAATCAGCGAGTTGGAAGCCGTCAGAATCGAGGCGGTGGAACGGTAGTTTTCTTCAAGACGAATGACTTTCAGCGTTGGGTAATCCCGCTCCAGCTGGAACAGGTTTTTTACTTCCGCACCACGCCAGCCATAAATTGACTGATCATCGTCCCCCACCACCGTTAAATTACCTTTCTCCGGCACCAGCAAACGCACCCATTCGTATTGTACCCGCGAGGAATCCTGATATTCATCCACCAGAAAGTGCCGCGCACGCGATTGCCACAAGGCTCGCGCCTCCGCATGTTCACTCAATAGTTTGATTGGCAAGACCATCAAATCATCAAAATCCACCGCATTCATGCGTTGCAACAGCTCATCGTAGCGCCCACGAATGTCAGTCAGTTGATTGTCATGCTCTTCAATCAAACCGCTCTTCAACTGCGAAATGCGCGATAACACGCGATCCACCTGATCGGCATCCGCCGCCAATTTCATTTCAGCCAAGACCGATTTCATGGCCGACTTCTGCTCAGCTCCAGCAAAGATCGATACATTTGCACGCCGGCCTGCCAATTCCGCATGTTCACGCACAATCGCCAGTCCCAGAGAATGAAAGGTGCAAATACGCAAACGCTTGGATTTATCACCGAGTCGCCCCTGCAAACGCTGGCGCATTTCACGCGCAGCTTTATTGGTAAAGGTCACTGCGGTAATGGCATCTTCGGGCACATCGCGCTCCACCAGTGCTGCAATGCGTTCGGTGATAACCCTAGTCTTGCCGGAACCGGCACCAGCGAGCACCAGCAATGGGCCACCGCGATGAAAGACGGCATCATATTGTTCTTGATTCAGTTCAGAAGTGGACATGGTTGCGCAGCATAAGCAGGCAAACAGCTACCGCAAGAGCAGGGTGAAAGTCATGAGGCTTGAATCAACGAACGAAAAAAAACGAGCTTCGCTATCTCTGCCCTGCGGGTTGACTCGAATTTCTCTATTGTTGTCCGCCAATGATTGGTTATGCTCCCGGCATGACAAACAACGCTATCCTTAAAAAAATCATTATCGCCAACAAGCTCAAACACTTCGAACTCAAAGAAATCTTTGAACTCGGCGGGGAAAAGTTCAGCAGTAGTCAGGTCAAGGCGTTCATGGCCGGCTCACAAAACAAAAACTATGAACAGATCTCCGATGAATCGTTTGAAGCCTTTTTAAATGGTTTCATCCTCTTCTCGCGCGGGCCGGTCGATGAACCCAGCCTGCTGCCACGTACCATCGAGAGTTTCATCATCGGCCTGATCGAATCCGGCAATACCGGAGCCATCGAAGAAATCCGTTGTCTGATTGAAGATGCAACCGATGAGATGACAACAACAGACGAATAATCCCAGCAACACGGAGAACGCAAGCAACCTAATATGAGCATATTTAACACCATACTAGGCCGCAAACAACGCTCTCCTGATGTACAAAAAGCATCGAAGATTTGCCATCAACTGTGCAGAGATGATCCGATACGTGCTACAGATATAAAAGCACTAATTGCCTTGGGTGATGAAGGCATTGAAGCTTTTCGTATGATGCTTACCCGTAATGACGACCCTTTGGGCATCACACAACGGGAACAAATCATCGACTTGCTTGGCTCAATCGACATCTCGAATCACCAACACGCTTCAAACACCAATTCAAACGCCATCATTGCATTGCTCTCCAGTTTCCTGGATGAACCGGACGGCATGCTGGGCGCAAAAGCTATATCCGCTCTTGTCGCTTATGGATCAACTGTTGACGATCTGCTGCTCAGCGCACTCAAAAGCAACAATCGCCGCACCCGCAGTTATGCGGCCAGAGCATTGGGGCAGAGCAACAACAAGCATGCCGTTGCAGCATTGATTGACGCATTGCACGATGATGATGCCAGAGTGCGCAGTGATGTGGCGGAAGCCTTGGGCAAGCTTGGCGCTGCCCAAGCCTGCGCAGCGTTGATCAACACCCTCTGCGACTCCAACTGGCAGGTGCGCGACAGTGCCAGTGTCGCGCTGACAAATTTGAATGATGCAAACATGATCGATAAAATGGCTTTATTGATGCACCATGATCAATATCGCATGCGCTCTCAAGCCGTGCAAACCCTTAGTCGGATTGATCACAAACAGACTCTACCGCTGCTTGTTTCAGCCTTGGATGACTCGCACGCGGAAGTACAATGGCAAGCGGTCAGCGCCCTGAGCATCTATCGTGAAGCTATTGTGCCACTTTTAGCACATTACCATCCGGCTGATACAGCCTTACGTCAGCGTATCGCTGCAAGCTGTGAGGCGATTGGTATCCACCGAGTCGCCATGCAGCTCTCCCATAAAACAAACACGATTCGCATTGCGGCTGCTGAATTGCTGGTACAGTTTGGCACCATTATGCGTGACTCCATTAAACATGATTCTACCGAGCCTGATCGTGCCGATCTCTTGTCTCTGCTGAGCGATGCATGGCATCACGAAAACAATCCGGATGTGCAACGGGTAATGATTACCAGCATTGCTCAACTGGTCTGTAAACGTGGCAAAAACAGCCCGGATATCGCCATTACGGCACTGATCCAAGCCACTAAGCATCCGAACAAAGTAATATCCTACCATGCCCGCAGCGCACTCGAATCCCTGCCCCATCCGCTGGCCAAGGCATTTATGCAACCGGCTTTACAAGACAGCACTGTTGCGATTGCCTGCCCAAGCTGTTTAAAGGTGTTGCAACTGAAATCACCGCTAACAGCGAAACCATATTCGTGTCCGCAATGTCATCTGGGCTTCACCATTCACACTGGAGCCGGTGATGTGTTGCTGGTTACACCGGCCACTGCAAGCGTACATGGCTCGACTCTTCCATCCCAATCGGCGCTCTGGTTCGAAGTATTGCAACTGCAACCCGATGCCGATGTGGCTGCAATCAAAGGCGCATTCCGAACTCTGCTCAAGCAATACCACCCGGATAAAGTGGCCATGCTCGGCACAGAATTCAAACAACTGGCCGAGCAGAAAACTCGTTTACTCACCGGGGCATTACGTCGCGGTTTGAAGCAGCGCGGCGAGTGATTTCCCTTCGCACGGTGGCTCACAGTGCGGCTTCACACCGCGATCTCCAAACAATTGCCGCCCTTCCCCTTCGCCACATACAGAGCCGCATCAGCTCGTTTGATCCAATCATGCAGGGATTCATTCACAGCGCGCTCCGCCAGCCCGAATGATACTCGGACTTTTATGTTTCCAGCCGCAAAGGACAACAACGGCATCGCATCGATGCTGTCAAACAAGCCTTGCGTAGCTTTCTCTGCCGCTTGACCGGCCACGCTCGGAAACACCACGATAAACTCATCACCACCCACCCGAAAAATCATATCATCGCTGCGCACACGACCAATCAATAAATCAGCCAGTTCACACAAACAACGGTTCCCCCCTGCTTCTCCGGCCAAATCATTGATCTGCTGCAATTGATCAATATCCATAATTGCCAGACTCATGACTGGCTGCTGTGCATGCTCGCTAAGGTAATCGGTCAATGCCCGCCGATTCGGCAAGCCTGTCAGATCATCACTGCGCACCTGTTGCTGTGCAGCTGAAAGTTGCCTGGATACACCTTCAAAGGCTTGCACACGATCATCAATATCATGTTGCATGTGCTTGCTACCCTCAATCATTCTACGCTGCACATGCTGCAAGTCATGATTCACTTTTTTCAAATATTCACGCGCTTCCACCGGATCCTCGGGAACCGGCCGCGACAACAGCATTGCCACATGCTGCAATTCCGGCGACTCCTCACCGATGCCCACCAGCATTTTCTGCACCGCTCGTAACGATTCCATGGTGACCAATGCCAGCTCATGCAACTTATTGCCCATCTCCCGATCTTCTCGCAAATGCTCCAGCAACACATTGGCAAACCAGGCCAATTGATCGGGCAGTGCGACTGCATGCGAACCGGAAACCCCCAGCATGCCGGCCAGATGTTTTACACCTCGGCTCACATTCGATTGCAAGAGCATGCCGCCACGCAGGGCTTTCTGCTGCTCGTGCACATGGTGATCAATACTGATTTGATCCAAATCATTCGGCTCATCCGGATAACGTTTAACCAGCATGCCATGTTCAACATCACATAATTGCGCCAGCCAGGTAGTCAGTGATCGCGCACTCGGCGGCACCAACTTTGATGGATCATCCATCATCTCCAGCTGATAAACCAGCTTGCGCAGATGGCCTTTCACCTCGTTGTCCTGGTGATCATGCAACAGCTCGTACAAGGCATTGGCATGGAGCTTTAAAACATCAATTTCAGTTGTCATGGTCATCCTCGCTTCAATCGCCGCTGCTCGGGATGGTAACAACCTTTATCGCTTCTGCATGCCCCACCTTCACCCTATCTTTCAGCCAAGCATTTACGATCAGAATGGATTAAAACTTAATGGTGAAAAAACTGCACCTGTTCAGCCGCCCTGCTCTTATTTACCATCAGCCTTTGTTTACCACACACTTGTTTAACACATGCTTTGTTTAACACGTGCGTTGTTTAACATAATAAGGAGATCAAATGAAAAAAAGTTTATACCTGTCATTACTGATCGTGATGTCTTTGGCTGCATGCCAAAATGAGCAAACCAACACCGCCAAGGCAGCACATGAAACAGCTAGCCCGACAACGGCAGTGGAACAACATGCCATTACCCCCAAAGCCAGCACCGTAGCCGTCACCAAAGATGCCGTGCAACACCATGCCAAAGATTTGCAGGCTGACATGGCCAAGAGCAAGGCAGTCGAAGCAGCCAAGCAACTAACTGAAACAAACGCGACAGATGCAGCAGCGGTAAAAGCCACTGAGGCTGCAAAGGCAGCTAAAGTTGGAAATAGCCGCTCCCCCCGCAAACGCAGCTCCAGATGCAAAAGCCGCTCAAGCCGCAAAGGCAGCTGGAGTTGCAAAAGCCGCTCAAGCCGCAAAGGCAGCTGGAGTTGCAAAAGCCGCTCAGGTTGCGAAGGCAGCTGAAGTTGCAAAAGCCGCTCAGGCTGCGAAGGCCGTGCAGACTGTAAAAACCATTCAAGCAGCGCCCAAAGTTCAGTTGGCAGCAACAGGTGATGCGGTCAAAGGCAAGTCATTGGCTCGCAAATGTATGTCATGCCATAATTTCACTGCCAGGAAAAAAGTTGGACCGGGTCTAAAAGGAATCTTTGCACGTAAAGCCGGCATCATGAGTGATATGAGATATGGTAAATCATTGGCAGCTGGTGGCTGGACTTGGGATGAGAAAAACCTGGCCATCTGGTTATGCGATTCCAAAAAGTCGATCAAAACGCTTTCTGGCGATGCGAGTGCTAAAACCAAGATGCCAAATCAACGCATCTGTGATGCCACCAAACAAGCCAATATCATCGCATTCCTTAAAACCCTGTAACACATAACAAACGCACTCCATACGTGCTAAACAAAAAAACAGCCCGCTTGACGCGGGCTGTTTTTTTATTCTGTTAATGTAATCAAGATTTCAGCCCATCACTTATTCAATGATTCAAATCTTCAGGCTCTTTCGACAAGACCTTCTTACCGGAAAACATGGCAGATACCAATCCCCCACCCTCCGTAACTTCAGCCCGGATTACTGCAACAATATGCAATAGAATTAAAGCCAACAGTATATAAGCAGCATAGACATGGATCTCGCCATACAAGTGTTTAAAGGCTTTAAGCTGCTTGTATTTCACCGCATCTGTGCCGGTCTTATCGTAAGGCTTGATGCTTGCAGGGTCGATGCCATCAGCAGCAATTTGG
>CAYOTF010000016.1:6851-22613 GCA_964406805.1 uncultured Zetaproteobacteria bacterium
GCTGCAAATATCGAGCCAAAAGGTGGATAATAAATATCCGTACCCGCACGAATCAGTCCAGTACCCGCTTGAATGAGCAACAACAAAAACAATGCAATCACAGCCAGTTTACCGAGCGGATTATGCCCCAGAAATTGCTCTGCTTCACCGCGTTTGATGCTGGCAAGATACGATGAAAGCGTGCCAAAAAAACGTTTTGTCGGTAACAAACTGCTCCAACGTGCAAAACGATTGCCTACAAAACCCCAAAGCAAACGAATCATCAGATTGATAACAAACACATAACCAATCCATACATGAATTTCCTTGATGGCAATTTTGGCATCCAACGAAACAATACCGAGATCTTTTTTATACAGCATCAAGGTGCCCACCAAGAGCAATAAAATTACCGTTGTAAAATTGACCCAATGAAAAATACGTGTTGGGACATCCCACACCTTGTACTGTTTCAGTATCGTTTCAGACATAAAAACTCCTAAGGCGTTTCAATAAGTTACCTGCGAATGGCAAGAATTCACCATTCGCAGGTAAATAGTTGAATTTATTTAGCGCTTTCCACTTTGGCTTGTTTGACATCACCAATGCCAAGCAATTCCACTTCAAACACCAGAACGCTGTTCGGGCCAATTTTTGCACCAGCACCACGTTCACCGTAAGCCAGATCAGCAGGCAATACAAAACGATACTTGGAACCTATCGCCATCAACTGAACACCTTCTGTCCAACCTTTGATCACGCCATTAAGTGGAAACGTGACTGGCTTTCCACGCGCATAGGATGAATCAAACTCCGTGCCATCAAGCAACAAACCTTTATAATTGACCGTTACTTTATCCGTCGCAGCTGGTTTATCACCGCTACCTTGGGTCAAAACTTCATACTGCAAACCACTGGCAGTAGTGGCAACACCTTTTTTCTTGGCATTTTCAGCTAAAAAAGCTTTACCTGCAGCGACATTCTTTTCGGCTGCAGCCTTTTGCTCAGCCGCACGTTTATCAGCCTGCTTTTTAAAGAACTCCTGCTTTACTTTACCGGCATCTTCCTGGCTTAATTTAAGATCACCACCATCGAGTCGATCATTGATCGCGGCAATCAACACCGCACGGTCAACGTCAGACTTTAAGCTCTCCAATGACTGGCCAATATCCAGACCAATAGCATAACTAATTTTAGCTTTATCATTATCCAGCGTTAATACCGGTGCTTTTACCGGTGCTTCAGCCTTCTGACTGCACGCAGCCAAGATTGCCACACAGGCAATAATCATAATTTTTTTCATCGTGTTTTCTCCTTTTTTTTATAGGTAATTCTAATTATAGACTATTCCCACTCAATCGTAGCCGGTGGTTTGCCCGATACATCATACACCACCCGATTGATGCCGCGCACTTCATTGATGATGCGGTTCGATACCTTGCCCAGCAAGGCATGCGGTAATTCAGCCCAATGTGCGGTCATGAAATCCTCTGTTTGCACAGCCCGCAAAGCCACCACCCATTCGTAGGTACGCCCATCCCCCATCACACCTACCGATTTTACTGGCAGAAACACCACGAAAGCCTGTGATGTTTTGGCATACCAGCCGGATGCCACCAACTCTTCCATAAAGATCGCATCGGCACGACGCAATAGATCAGCATATTCTTTTTTCACTTCACCCAAGATACGCACACCCAAGCCAGGTCCCGGGAAGGGATGGCGATAGACCATTTCACGCGGCAAACCCAAAGCCACACCCAGTTCACGTACTTCATCTTTGAATAACTCACGCAACGGTTCAAGCAATTTCAAATGCAGCGTGTCGGGTAAGCCACCCACATTGTGATGGCTCTTGATGCTCTGCGCCTTGCCTGTTTTCGAGCCAGCCGACTCAATTACATCGGGATAAATCGTGCCCTGCGCCAACCAGCGCGCATTCGGCATGCGTTCGGCTTCCGCCTGAAATACTTCCACAAATTCACGGCCAATGATCTTACGTTTGGCTTCTGGATCTGTCACACCGGTCAAATGCCTCAAGAACGCTTCAGAAGCATCGATATGATCCACTTTCACACCCAGATTCTGGGCAAAGGTTTCCATTACCTGCTCGGCTTCATTCAGACGCAACAAACCATTATCGACAAAGATACACGTCAGCTGATCACCAATAGCCCGCTGCAATAAAGCTGCTGCAACGGAAGAATCCACACCACCGGAAAGCCCCAGAATCACATCTTCATCACCGACCTGCGCTTTAATTTTCGCCACCGCTTCATCGATATAATGCGGCATGGTCCATGAGCGATCACAGCCACATATCTCATGCACAAAGCGCGACAGCATGGCTGTGCCCTGAGGCGTATGAGTCACTTCCGGGTGAAATTGCAAGGCATAAAAATGCCGTGATTCATCCGCCATGCCGGCAATCGGCGTGGAGTCATTGCAGCAAATGATTTTAAAACCATCGGGTAAACCGGTGACTTTATCACCATGACTCATCCACACATCAAGCACGCCGTCCGCTTTATCTTCAATGCCACGCAACAAGACCGAATCACCACAGGATTGAATTTCCGCATAACCGAACTCACGTGCCTCACCGGTTTCAACCACACCACCCAACTGTGCAGCCATGCTCTGCATGCCATAACAAATACCCAACACCGGCACACCCAGCTCAAACACAATCTGTGGAGCCAACGGTGTTTGTTCGTCATACACCGAGTTCGGGCCACCGGAGAGAATAATACCAGCCGGCGCAAAGGCTTTAATCGCATCGGCATCCATATCCCACGCATGCAACTCGGAATACACCTCAGCCTCACGCACACGCCGCGCAATCAATTGCGTATATTGTGATCCAAAATCAAGAATTAAAATTTTATCCATGTTTTATAAACCCTTTTTTAGCCACAGATGGACGCAGATAAACACAGATAAAAGCAATCAAAGAAATGTCTATATCATTGCCTCTGTTTTCCCTGCTTTTTATCAGATTTTATCTGCGTCCATCTGTGGCTAAATAATATTAAGACTCCATTCTATAGTTTGGAGCTTCTTCGGTGATGGTGACATCATGCACATGGGATTCACGCAGGCCTGCGCCGGTAATGCGAATAAACTGTGCACGTTCATGCAAATCCGCGATGCTGGCTGCACCGCTATAACCCATGGAGGCACGCAAGCCACCGATCAATTGATGCAGGATATCGCCAACAGGCCCTTTATACGACACACGCCCTTCGATGCCTTCCGGTACCAGTTTCATATCTTCATCCACGTCACCCTGAAAATAACGATCCTTGCTGCCCTTCTTCATCGCACCAATCGAACCCATGCCGCGATAGGCTTTGTAGGTTCTGCCCTGAAACAAAATCTTCGCGCCGGGTGCTTCTTCCGTGCCGGCAAACATCGATCCGAACATACAGGTCGATGCACCGGCTGCCATGGCTTTGGCAAAGTCGCCAGAGAATTTAATACCTCCGTCGGCAATAATCGGAATACCCACATCTTTACCTGCTGCTGCACACTGCATTACAGCAGTGAGTTGCGGCACACCCACGCCTGCCACAATACGCGTGGTACAAATCGAGCCAGGCCCAATACCCACTTTGACAGCATCAGCACCCGCATCGGCCAAATCACGCACCGCCGCAGCAGTGGCCACATTGCCACCAATGATCTGAATATCATCACCATAGATGCGCTTGATTTCCCGCACCTGGTCAATCACACCCTGCGAATGGCCGTGTGCCGTATCGACAATCAAGGCATCAATGCCCGCCGCATACAAGGCCTCAAAGCGCTGCATTTCTTTATCGCCCACACCAATTGCTGCTGCCACCAACAAACGACCCAGATCATCACGCACAGCATTGGGGAAGGCTTTGGACTTCTCAATATCACGCACCGTAATCATGCCGGTCAATCGACCAGCAGGATCAATCACGGGTAATTTTTCAATGCGATGTTGACGAAAAAGCTCTTTGCACGCATCCAGATTAACACCATGGTGGACCGATACGAGACGATCTTTCGGAGTCATCATATCAGCTACTTTTTTGCTCGAATCCGCTTCAAAACGAATGTCACGATTGGTGACAATACCACAGACCTTACCATCGTTGTCCACCACTGGAAAACCGGAAAAGCCATTTTCCATTGCTAGGTTACGCACTTCATTTAATGTTGTTTCTGGCGATACCGTCAGCGGCTCTTGCACCACGCCTGCTTCGTAACGTTTTACACAACGCACTTCAGCTGCCTGCTCGGCATCGGTAAGGTTTTTATGAATCACACCAATGCCACCTTCCTGTGCCAGTGCAATGGCCGTGCCCGATTCGGTGACCGTATCCATGGCTGCTGAAACAACCGGAATATTGAGGCGAATTTTACGTGTCAGTTGAGCCGAAGTATCCGCCGCTCGCGGCATCACAGAGCTTGCCTGCGGTACCAGTAACACATCATCAAAGGTTAAACCCTCTTGCAGTTTATCACCCAATGCACCGTTATTGTTCAATGCTCCACTCATGCCACACCTACCTATAGAATAAGAAAGGTCGGCATCATAGCGCAACACCAGCCATCCCGAAAGATATCATAGAAAGCCTGCCCGCAACGATAAAAACAAGCAGGGGTACAGCTTCCTGAAATCATGATTAATTCACAACCGGGATGGATAAAGTTTAAAGTGGCCTGTAAATTGCTTTGTGTTTTGGAATGCACGTAACTAGTACACCAACCAGTTTATTTTGTCGGCATCAGCGTTACAGTAGTGCTTCGCAACAAGGCATAGCTTGAAGTGAATAGCTCTAGCTATTGTCAAAAGTTATAACGCTGTGGCGGAGTGCTACTGTATCGCCCAAAGGGTTAGCCTGTCAGCACCCATGGCTGCGTTACGCCTCTTGCGAAGGACTACGGCCATTCACTGCGAGCCCTGCCTCGCCTAAAGCGCCTACTGTTGGTGCCATGAGCACTGACAGACTAACTGATACCGTCAAAATAAACTGGTTGATGTACTAGCTGGGAGGTAGTAATCATGCGGATGTTTTTTATTTTATTTTGTCTCATCATCATCGTACCAGCAGCTCATGCTGCATCCACAAGCACAGAAACGATCATCATCACCCCCAACCAGGTGTATGCAGAGGCAGAGCGCATTGAAGCCGATGTCCTTTCAATTATGCAGCAGCAAAAACTCAAATCCACAGCCAGCACCCATGCACGATCCATCATCTTCAAACCACGCCATGTCTGGCAAAAAACTTATGAGATCCTGGTCAAAATCAATATTCTCAGACGCGCCACTCACTACCCCACCATTACCGTCGGCACCCTAGAGCCTGTCCAATACCTGCACCCTAAAATGGTGTTCGATCAAACCCAGCGCATTCTGACCGAACTCCAGCTGATCAAAGTACGCCTGAACCTGGTTGCATCAGCCCCAACACCTCCGGCTCTCCTTCAGCACGGTAAAACCCCCAATGATGTCTATGCATTGCTTGATAAAACATCATTGGATTTGGATAAACTTATCGGCTTCGATTTCACACCTTCCAATGCCTTTGCAGAAGTCATACGCCTAAACAGTGATATTGAAGAGATTTTAAATGCCCTCAACATCAGCGACACTGCCTTCCCTCCAATCAAACACAGCAACAGCCAGCCCGCCGATGCCTTTAAAGCTGGTTTGGCATTGCTGGACACGGTAGGTGAAATTCAACGTTATCTGTCTATCGATGTCAGTGATTTTTCCGCTTTGAAAAAAGATTCAATTGATTCTTCCGATGTGTTTGGATTAATCGGGCTCATCAATGCTGAATTGCAACCCATCAAATTTGCCCTCTCCCTGCAAAATGTACGCACACCCAACACCAAACACTATGAAGCTAAAACGCCTGCGGATGTCGAGCAACTGATCGGTTGGTGCGACAACAGACTGAAACAAATCCACCCCTTTCGTCTGTAGGAGATATCATGTCCGAAACTTCAAACAACCCCGAGCCTGACAAACAATCATTCTCCGCCACACCATCCATCTTTCGATCCCTGTCGCTGCATGCCAAGCTCACCTGGATTTTACTCATCACAGCCATTGTTCCAATTATAATCATCGCCTTCTACAGTTATGACAGAGCAAGCACATCCTATAAAAATGCAGCCAAACTGGTCGATTCCGCTCATATCAAAGAAGGCAAGTCCATTATCGACCATTATTTGCAGAAAGTACCCGGTGACTTACGTTTCCTGGCTCAATTTCACGATTTCAAACGTTATCTCTTATGGCATGCTATCGGAGAAGACGGCGAAGCCAACCGATGGCTGCAAAGCACCGTCAATGGTTTTTCCTCGTTCATGCAAAGCAAGGATTTGTACATGCAGCTGCGCGTTATTAATACGCAAGGCTGGGAAGTGATTCGCATCAATCGCGATGCCAATGGTAACGTTTCCGTCAGTGGGAAACACGATTTACAACAAAAATCCGACAGTGACTATTTCATTAAAACCATGCAACTACCGGCTAATAAGTATTATGTTTCCAGCTTAAATCTGAATCGTGAACACGGTAAAATTCAACTGCCTCATACACCAGTCATTCGTTATGCGCTGCCTATCATTGATGAAAATGGTACACGCCTTGGCATTATTATTCTAAACTTGTATGCCGACATATTCCTCAAGCAAGTCACCCAGATGGATGACTCCGATCATCAACAGGATGATGCTTTTTATATCACCAATCAAAATGGTTTTTACCTTGCCCATCCGGACAACAGCAAAACATTCGGCTTTGACCTCAATCACACGTCCATGATTCTGCTCGAGCACCCGAAACTTTGGGAAGCCATTCAAGACGATCAAAGTGGCCAAATCACAACCGATGATGCCGTTTATTTCCTAAACAAGATATATCCCCTCGCGCAAAATAAAGAAAACTACTGGTACCTCATTTATACCGTTCCAAGGAATATTTACCTGGCCAGCTTATCAACATTTCAGCAGATGTTTTTCGGCATTATTATCTTTTTGATCATCGCCCTCATATTGATTTCGCGTCCCATCATCAATGTCTTGGTCAGACCGTTGCGTAAAGTAACCCACAACATGCAACGCTTGCAGCGCGGCGAAACGAATCTGGAAAAAATCACATACGCCGGTAACGATGAGTTACGTGAGATGGTCGATGCTGCCAATGGTATGGGACAGCGTATCTCTGCAGCGATTGAACAAGCCAACACCATTGCCCACGGTGACTTTCGCTCTGAAATTATCCCCTTATCGCGCCACGATGAGCTCGGCATTGCCCTGCAATCGATGACACAAACATTGCAACGGATCACCGACATCAGCGCGTCAGTTGCAAACGGCGATTTGCGCAACAGCATTGATATCAAAGGTGAGCAGGATCGCCTTGGTCAGTCCATCAACGCCATGATTACCACCATGCGCAACACCGCCAACCATGCCCATGCCATTGCTCATGGAGATTTCAGTGCCGACATCGAACTTCATGGTGCCAACGACGAACTCGGGCTGGCACTGCAGCAAATGAATCGAACACTGCGTGAGCTATCCAATGTCGCCGCCGCCATTGCAACGGGCGATTATAGCGTCGATGTGAAAATCAAAGGCGAACAGGATCAACTCGGACGTTCGATTTCTCACATGACGCAAGCCTTGCGCATTTCCACATTTGAAGCAGAGCAACAGGATTGGCTAAAATCCAACTTGACCGAAATCAGTCAGCATATTCAAGGCAAAACCCGCATGCAGGACTTCGCACATACGGTCATGCATTTGTTACCACCCATGCTTCAAGCCAGCCATGCCAGCTTCTTTGTGTGGCATGCCGATTGCAGTGCGCTGCTGCTCGAAGGCCATTTCGCCTGTGCCAATAGCAAACTCAAGCAACAAATAGGATTGGGTGAAGGATTAACCGGCCAATGCGCGCAAGATAAACAGATGATGATTATAGAAAATATTCCTGATGGCTATCTCGATATTCAATCGTCGTTGGGAGCAAGCAAAGCACGTGTATTGATCGAAGTACCCTTGCTTGCCGATGGCGAGATTAGCGGCGTGATGGAATTTGCCTGCCTCACCCCACTCAGCGATATTCAACAGACGTTATTGCAACAGCTTTCACCGCTGCTCGGCATGGCTATCTTCGCTATACAAAACAATCGGCATACCAAAAAGCTACTGGAAGAATCCCAAGCCCTGTCCGAAGAACTGCAAGCTCAGGAAGAGGAATTGCGCGAAGCCAATGCTGCATTGGAAATGCGCGCGGAAGAACTCAGTGCATCGGAAGAAGAATTGCAAGCTCAGCAGGAAGAATTGCGTTTGAGTAATGATGAGTTGATTACCAAAAACAAAACGGTTGAAGCACAAAAAAATGATTTAAAAGCATCCGCCAAATCATTAAAAAAACAGGCCAAAGCTCTACAGCAAGCCAGCCAGTACAAATCGGATTTTTTATCGAACATGTCGCATGAGCTGCGTACGCCACTCAACAGCTTATTGATTCTATCGGATATGCTATCCAAAAATAAAGACGGTAACTTATCCGACAAACAAGTCGAATTTGCCTCCACCATCCACGCATCGGGAGCGGATTTACTGGAGCTCATCAACAGCATTCTTGATTTGGCCAAGGTTGAAGCAGGTAAAATGGAACTCGATCCGCATCGCTTTCCATTGCAAGATATTGCCGACAGCATGCAACGTGCTTTTGGCCACATGGCCGAAAAGAAAGGCACCACACTGCGAATCGAACAAGCTGGCGATTTACCACAATTCATTTTCAGCGATGCTATGCGCATCAAACAAGTGCTCAAAAATCTGCTATCGAACGCACTAAAATTCACCAGTAAGGGTGAGGTGGTTTTCAGCACTGAACGCATCGATGGACAAAATATCCGTTTCAGTGTCAACGATTCCGGTGTTGGTATTGGTGCCGATAAACTGCACGATATTTTTGAGGCCTTTCAACAGGAGGATGGTTCGACCAGCCGCAAATATGGTGGCACCGGTTTAGGGCTATCGATTTGTCGTGAATTATCCAAATTGCTCGGCGGTCACATCAGTGTCGAAAGTGAACAAGGCAAGGGTAGCTGCTTCGCATTGATCATGCCCATCAGCACAGGGGCCAGCAACCATGCAGATAAAAGCACCAACAATGATGCGATTATTGCCCTGCCCAACACGGCCAAAAACACATTTACTGAAGTAAGGCATAGCGCTATTGGCGAGCAAACGTCTAAACAACCCCCTGAGGAAACCCCTAAACAAACCGTCGAACCAATCCCCAATCCATTATCCGATGATCGCGACACCATCGCGTCCAATGATCACAGCATCCTCATTATCGAAGATGATAAATCGTTCGCATCCATTCAGCAGGGGTTAGTACAGGAACACGGCTTTAAAGCCATCAATGCCCTGCGTGGTGATCATGGGCTGATGCTGGCACAGCACTATATGCCCGATGCCATTTTGCTTGATCTGCAGCTGCCTGTACTGAGCGGCATGAGCCTGCTTGATCATCTTAAACGGCACCCCAAATTAAAACATATTCCGGTACATGTAATCTCCTGTATGGATATGGGAGCAGAAAAACGGGTGCTGCGAGCTGGAGCAATTTCATTTGTTCACAAACCTGTCAAAAAAGAAGATCTCGATGCCTTACTTGATGGCATCAGTGCATTCATCGAACGCGATATCAAACATTTACTCATCGTTGAAGATGATGACAAACAATTAACCGCCATGTCAGCCTTGTTGAGCGGTAATGATGTGAAGATCACCACGGCCAAGACTGGCTCTGAAGTGCTAGAAATTCTCAACAACGATCATGTCGATTGTATGATTCTCGACCTTACTCTGCCCGATATGAGCGGCGAAGAAGTGTTGGCAACAATTGCCGAGGAAGGCAACCGCATCAATCAGGGGCATGTGTTGTCGGTCATCGTACATACCGGCAAAGATTTGAGCGAACATGAAGTCGAGCACCTGCAAGGCATGTCCAAGAGCATTATCATCAAGGGTAATTATTCACCCGATCGTCTGTTGGCTGAAACCAGTCTGTTTTTGCATCAGCTCGAAGAAAATATGTCGGAAGATAAACAGCATAAAATCAATAAGCTGCGTGAACACGATGTTGATATATCTGCCAAAACAATCCTCCTCGTCGATGATGATATTCGTAATATTTATTCCTTATCCAGTTATCTCGAAGGCCATCAACTCACCGTCCACACTGCCCGCAATGGCATCGAAGCGCTTGATACACTGCAACAACATGCTGATGAAATTGATTTGATTCTGATGGATATCATGATGCCTGAAATGGATGGTTTTGAAGCCACACGGGAAATTCGTAAACTGAATCAACATCAAAATCTACCCATCATTGCACTCACCGCCAAAGCCATGCAAGGCGACCGCGAACAGTGCATTGCTGCCGGTGCTTCCGATTACATCACCAAACCGGTCGATACTGAAAAACTCATTTCCCTCATGCGCGTATGGTTGCATGAATAAAAGCGTCAAATGCCTGCACCGCAAAGGCGCAAAGAACGCGAAGAAAAATCAGATATATTCTTTGCAGGCCTTGTGCTACAGTAAACTATTATGAAAGAGAATATGCTGTCGAAGCAGGTTATCGGCGCGGCAATTGATGTGCACAAAGCGCTTGGTGCAGGCTTGCTGGAATCTGCTTATGAAGCATGTTTATGCCATGAACTAACGCTTCGCAAGATTGTTTATGAACGTCAAAAAGCAATCTCTATTGCATACAAAGGCCTGCAACTCGACTGCATCTATCGGCTGGATATTCTGGTGGAAAATTGTGTTATTCTTGAGTTAAAGTCTGTCGAAAAGATACTTCCCATTCATGAAGCACAACTGTTAACGTACTTGAAGCTGACGAATCATAAATTGGGGCTACTGCTAAATTTTAATGCTCCTATCATGAAACAAGGAATCAAACGTCTTGTGCTTCATCTGTAAAGCAATATTTCATTTTTCCCTTCGCGTACTTTGCGTCTTTGCGGTGATAGTCCTGTGATCGAAAACATCGAACTCAAGCTGCTGCTCGAAGGTATTTATCAACATTATGGTTATGACTTTCGACAGTATGCCCACGCCTCCATCAAACGGCGTATCAAACGCCACATGGGCATTCACCATATCGAGCATGTTTCACAATTGCAGGATCGGGTACTGCACGATAAGCAGCTGATGAAACAATTGTTGATGGATATTTCTGTACACGTCACCGATATGTTTCGTGATGCTGATTTTTATCTTTCCTTTCGTGAGCATATTGTCCCGCTATTGCACACCTTTCCGTTGTTTCACATTTGGCATGCCGGCTGCTCAACCGGTGAAGAAGTCTATTCCATGGCCATTTTATTGCGCGAAGAGGGTTTGCTGGACAAAGCGCGAATCTATGCCACCGACATCAACAATCATGCTCTAAAAACCGCCAAACAAGGGATTTACCCCCTGTCCCGCATAAAAGATGCCACTGCATTGTATCGATTAGCTGGCGGTGAAGAAGATTTTTCAGACTATTATGTTGCACGTTATGGCAATGTATTGTTTGATCCCGAATTGAAACAACACATCACATTCTGTAATCATAATCTAGTCACCGATCAATCGTTCCATCAATTTGAAGTCATTCTATGCCGCAATGTGATGATCTATTTCAACACCGAACTGAAAAAGCATGCCCTGCAACTCTTCCACCAAAGCCTCAGCCCGATGGGCATTCTAGCTGACGGCTCGAAGGAAACGGTAAACATGAAAAATCATTTTGAAGCAGTTGATACCAACAACCGAATTTATCGGAAAACAGGCCAATGATTCAATCCTGTTCAGTGGTTCGGCCTGGCTCAATGACTCAATCCGATTCAACGATTCAAGCCCTCGTCATCGGCGCATCCGCCGGAGGCATGCAGGTGTTGACCACCATCTTGCCGCAACTGCCCCGCGATCTGCCCATTGCTGTGTTCATCGTTCAACATCAAAAAGCTGACGGCAAACACTATCTATGCTCCATCCTCAAGGAGCGATGTGCTTTGCCCGTACACGAAGCGGAAGATAAAATGCCCATCAAAGCCGGCCATGTTTATCTGGCTCCTCCCAGCTATCATCTGTTGATTGAGTCGGTCAGCGAAATCGCGCTTTCTCTCGATGAGCCGGTGCACTGCTGCCGCCCTTCTATCGACATGCTGTTTGAATCTGCTGCCGATGTATTCAACCGCCATCTCATGGCTATTGTGTTGACCGGCATGGGGCGTGATGGTGCTGAAGGCTTGCAAGAAATCGATCAGGCTGGAGGTTTATGCGCTGTGCAAGATCCAAATCTAGCCGAATACCCTGCCATGCCGAAATCAGCTCTGGCCAATGTACCCCACGCGCAATGCATTGATGCCAAGCATTTCCGAGCCTGGTTAAACACAGCATTGCATTATTAAGGCATGATAGTTGCTTAGATCATAAGATCATGGGATCAAATCCGATCAAAATACTCATTGTTGATGATGTGCCTGCTAACCTGTTGGCCTTGCAATCGGTACTGGATGGCAATAACTATCAACTGATCGAAGCCGCTTCCGGTGAAGAAGCCTTGGAAATATTATTTCAGGAGCAGAATTTCGCCCTGATTCTCATGGATGTTCAAATGCCCGGCATGAATGGATTTGAAGCAGTGGAATTGATCAAAACACGGCCACAGTGCGCCACCATCCCTGTCATTTTTCTGACGGCCATCAACAAAGAAGACAAACATATCTCTCAGGGTTACGAAAGTGGTGCAGTAGATTTTGTCACAAAACCCTACGATCCGGTGTTTCTGCAAGCCAAGGTTTCAGCCTTTGTTGATATCTATCTGACCCATCAGCAATTAAAGCTCGAAGTAAATAAACGCAAAGCAATCACCCATCAACTGCGTTTGGCATCAAAAGTATTCGAACATGCCGGTGAAGGCATTATGATCACCAACCAGCATAGCATCATTGAAGCTGTTAATCCCTGCTTCACCGACATTACCGGCTTTGCACCTGAGGAAGTGATTGGCCATAAACCGTCAGTCTTATCATCAGGCCGGCAATCACCGGAATTCTATCAGGGCATGTGGAATTCACTCGAAAAGCAAGGTGAATGGGAAGGTGAAATTATTAATCGCCGTAAAAATGGTGAGATTTACCCGCAATGGTTACGCATTGTCGCCATCAAAAACGAAGCGGCTAAAATCACTCATTTTATTGGCAGTTTCTCCGACATCACCGCCCACACATCGGCGCGTCAGCGCCTATACCACTTGGCACATTACGACAGCGTCACCGAGTTACCCAATCGGGTATTGTTTAAAGAATCACTGACCCATGAGTTAAACAATGCACGCCGACGTAAATCAACCCTGGCAGTGTTTTTTATGGATCTGGATCACTTTAAAGATGTGAACGATTCACTCGGTCATGCGGCCGGCGATGAATTGCTCAAGGAAGTAGCCAAGCGGCTACTGTTTTGCAAACGTGATAATGATCTGGTGGCGAGGCAAGGTGGTGATGAATTTACCGGCGTAATGGTTGATCTTGTACACCCCGAAGATGCAGCTATTGTGGCCGAGCGCATGCTAAAACTCATGGCCACGCCCATTCAGCTTGGCGACGATACCGTACATATTTCCGGCAGCATCGGGCTGAGCATTTATCCCAACGACGGTGACGATGTCGAAAGCCTGACCAGTAAAGCCGATACGGCGATGTATCATGCCAAAGAATCGGGTCGCAACAATTTCCAGTTCCATACCGAGCAAATGTATCAGGATTCTGTGCGTCGCATTGAATTGGAAAACAAACTGCGCCATGCCATTAAACACAATGAATTTGAACTGTATTATCAGCCTCAAATCCATACCGTTACACATCAGATCATCGGTATGGAAACGCTAATTCGCTGGAATCAACCTGACATTGGCATGGTCTCACCGGCAGAGTTCATTCCTCTGGCCGAAGAAACCGGCTTAATTGTCACCATCGGGGAATGGGTTTTACGCACCGCCTGCAAACAAGCCAAAGCTTGGCAAGACAATGGTTTTCCATCGCTGATGTTATCGGTCAATCTATCCAGCCATCAATTTCGCAAAAAAGAATTCATGCAGATTCTGCATTCCGCCTTGCATGACAGCGGTTTAGCGGCCAAACACCTGCAACTGGAATTGACCGAGCGCATCATCATGCATGAAGATGATTTCACCATCTCCCGTTTGCAACGCATTCATGATCTCGGCATTCACCTCTCTATCGATGATTTTGGTACGGGTTACTCCTCCATGAGTTATTTAAAACGCTTTCCGCTCAATGAATTGAAAATAGATAAATCCTTTGTCGATGATGTATGTTCCGATGAAGATGATGGTGTCATCGTGGCAGCAATGATCAATCTGGCGCATGCTCTCAATTTGCGTGTAATTGCCGAAGGTGTTGAAGACGAATCGCAACTGCACTGGTTGGCTGAAAATGATTGCGATGCCATTCAGGGTTATTATTTCAGTCGTCCGTTACCGGCATCCGAATTTGAAACCTTTATGCTTGAAAAACGCCATGCTAAATAATACTAAACTGGCATTCACCGCGCACATCGCTATGCTAGCTAGGGCATGGCTCTGCACGAACATCGTACATAGCCATGTCCTAAAGGTGAACCCATGAAATCCACGCCCATCAAATTACTGCTGGTTGATGATATCAAGGCCAACTTATTGGCGCTTGAACAATTGGTTGAAGCACCGGATCGGCAGTTGATACGTGCCAATTCCGGCGAAGAGGCGCTGGAGACCCTGCTCAAGGAACAAGATTTCGCAGTCATTCTCATGGACGTTCAAATGCCGGGACTCGATGGTTTTGATACCGTCAAGCTGCTCAAAGCCAAAGATAATTGTCAGGAAATTCCCATTATTTTCCTCACCGCGTTTGATAAAGATGGTGCCATGGAAATCGAAGCCTATGCCTCTGGTGCAGTCGATTATGTCATGAAACCGATCCAGCCCAAGATCTTAACCAGCAAGGTGGATATCTTTGTCGATTTGTACAAAATCCGTCAGCAACTGCAACTAAAAAACGCCGCCCTTGAACAGGCCAACGTTAAATTAATCCATGAAATATCCTTGCGCGAACGCGCTGAAGCGCAGCTCAGACTGGCCGATCAAGCCATCCATGATACCCATAAGGGTGTCGTCATCACCGATATTCAAGGCCTTATCCAACGTGTTAATCCAGCCTTTTGCCAGATGTCCGGCTATACCAATCATGAGTTAATCCAACGCGATGTTGTCAGCCTATCCTGCGAAGACACATCACAGGTCGAGCATGCTCTTGTTCTGGCTTCCCTGCATGATGAGGGTAACTGGATCGGCGAATTACGCTGCCAACACAGCAATGGCAAGAGCTATACCGCTTGGGCACACATCTCTAGCATTTATAACTCGCAACAGGTACTCACGCATTTTTGCGCCATCTTATCGGAAGTAAATGATCCGCAAAAAACAGAACTGATACTGCGCAAAGTAAAATTACGTTTGGAACAAGCCCAATACATTTCACACTTGGGTGCGTGGGAATGGAATCGCTCGGAAAGCGAGATTTATTGCTCCAATGAACTGTTTCACATTTTAGCAACCAGCCCCGAATGGCACTTAGTTAAGCCCTTTCATCAGCAAAACTTTCATTTAAATAGCTCTGTTTAATTTGCTGTCTCTCCACCGTTAGA
>CAYOTF010000017.1:0-22074 GCA_964406805.1 uncultured Zetaproteobacteria bacterium
GAAGCGGCAGAACGATTGCGTGAACTGAAACCTGATTTGCCAATTCTGTTCCTCAGCGGTTATGAAAAAGAAGTCTCGCCGTCAGATAAACCGGCAATACAGGATATTGCTGTACTCACCAAGCCAGTTGATCTGGCTGAACTCAGTCATCTGATCCATAAAAACATACAACCGTAACAATCGTGTTGAAGCCTGTTTATTGCGACCCAACGTAGCATTTACGGAACGCAGCACCCTTCAAATTTCAATAAATTCATTTTCCATGTCTGCCCACAATTAAAACCACCCAAGCCTTTGGCTGCAACGATACGGTGGCAAGGAATCAAAATAGGCAATCGATTCGCTTTCAAAGCCTGACCGATAGCGCGCGGCGATGTATGCAGTATCATGGCAAGCTGACCATAAGTCATGGTCTTACCGGGGGTGATTTTGAGTAAAGCAGCACGCATGCGTTGTTGAAACGAGGTGTTGGCATCTTGTAGCTCGGGCAATGCGGAGTGCTCAGCATTAAAATAGCGTGTTAACCAATCCGACACGGGGTCTGTATGACAGGATACGTCCTGTTTATACGCCTTGGCTGCACCCTGATCCAACCATAAATGCCGACAAAGACCACCATCCCAATCGTAGGAAATATCGCCCATGGGGGAACAAAACAGATAAATCATGCAGTCATGGTAGCAGATGACTAGTTTGCACGCATGGATTGGGTTTTATTTTTTTCAGCACTGATTTCTTCCACGCTGTTTCCCGGTGGTTCAGAAGTGCTATTGCTTTACCGTCTCAATGAGGGGGGAGCGATTATAAACCTCGTATTGATTGCCACGCTCGGCAATGTGCTCGGTAGCCTGATTACCTACACCATGGGGCGCTTGGGCAATGAGGCCATACATAGAAAATGGTTGTCTATTTCAGAAGAGAAAACGAAACATGCTGAGGCTTGGTTTAAACGCTACGGCTACCCATCGCTGCTACTCGCATGGCTACCCATCATCGGTGACCCGCTATGTCTGATTGCAGGGCTGTTGCGCTGCAATATCCTGCTGTTTTTGATGCTGGTAACACTGGGAAAGTTTACGCGCTATGCCTTGCTGGCTCTGCCTTTTATGACGTAACGAAAACACCAGCATCACCCATCATCTACTGTTCAACTGAGTAATTCCAGCCACAACGGCAACGTAAACAACGACAACACGGTGGTTAATGTCACCGCTTCGGCATACAGCCCGACATCGAGTTTAAAGCGATCACAAATCACCAAACCCAACACCATGCTGGGCATGGCACCTTCAATCACCACCGGCGCCAGATATTGTTCCGGCATGCCAACACCAAAGCTTGCGCTCCATGCAATCAACGGCATCAATACCAGCTGGATAAGGATCACAGGTAATAACACCGGAATGCGCGCCAGCCAGCCGGATTGCCAACGCAAAGCCATGCCGACAGACAATAACATCAGCGGCACCACGGCCGCTGACAGGGTGTCCAAGGTTGTGTCCAGCCAATCGGGCATCGGGATCGCCATCAGGCTGAGTGTAATGCCTGCCACCGCCGCCCAAATAGCTGGCACCTGCAACAGACTGAGCAAGGGATGCATGGCATCACCGGCTTTACCATAATGGCGAGCTAAAATAATACCGAGCGTGAATAGAATTGGTGTGCTGGCCAGTAAATCAAAGTGAATCGCTACGACTTGCGCCCACGTGCCAAAGGCCTGAGTCAATACCGGCAGCCCCAGATAAGAGAAATTACCAAAGGCCGATGCCAGCAACAAGGCACCAACCGCTTTATTGCTGTTGCCGGGCATAAATGCTGCAACCAGCTTACCATTGCCATACAACAAAAAAGCCGCCAATAACGATAACAACACACTCAGCGATGCAACCAGCGGAATGCGCACAGTGTTCAAGCCGACCGGAAACTGCCACAACACATGCACAACCAAAGCGGGTAGGAAAATATGGTAAACGGCCTGAGTTAAATGCGTGCGCACATTTTCAGCCGATGTTTGACCGAGCACCATGCGCCAGCCAATGCCGGCAGCAATAATGATGGCCATGCCAATCAACACATTCAGCATGCTTTTGGACTCACCTGTTTAAGTTGCAGGGCAACAAACAAAAACACAGCCCTCCCCATTACATTTTATATTGGCGTTGCAGGCTGCGCTTGATGTCTTTTTCTTTTAGATCATGGCGTTTGTCATACGTCTTTTTGCCGCGCGCCAGGCCAACTTCCAGCTTGATGAAGTTACGCTCATTAAAATACATCTTTAATGGCACCAGCGTAAGACCCTTTTCGTTTAACTTGCCCATCAAGCGTTCAATTTCTTTGTGTTTTAACAACAACTGACGCGACCGCGCAGGATCATGTGGGTTATTCAATGCAGCAGGCTTGTACGGGCTGATGTGGCAGCCGATCAACATCATGCGCTCTTGCCGGATAATGCAATGCGCTTCAGCCAGATTGGCTTGACCAAGACGAATGGATTTCACTTCAGGGCCGAGCAAAATTATACCTGTCTCAATCGTTTCTAAAATGTGATATTCGTGTCGAGCCCGACGATTAACAATAGCCATTGGCGAATGCTAACGTAAAGCGATGATCAGGCTAGCCTGTATTGTTTCTATAGTTAGCCCGTGTTGTTTTTTAACTGTCAGGTGCATAAAACTCAATACCTGCCCCAGCGCTCTTTACGGCGGAATTTCAAACGTGGTAAAATAAGGCCGAGCAGAATGCCAAGCAAAATGGCTCCACCACCGAGCATGAACCAGCGCTGTTGAGCGCCGCTACGAATGTCTTTGGTTTCTTGCCGCAGATCATCATAAGCCTGCTCGGCCTTGTTGGCCTTGGCTTGCAAGGTCTTGTTCTCATCGGCAATGATGACGGCATTGGCTGCTGTCTTGCGAATATGTGCCAGTTCTTGCTGTAGTTTTTTGTTGTCATTGCTTAATTGGTGGCGCTCCTGTTCGAGCGACTTCTTTTCCTGTTTCAAGCGACTGAGCTTGCTCAGCTCTTTTTCAGCCCATGCCAGTCGATCTCGAGCGGCAGGTGCTTTCATGAGGTAACGACTCAAAATCCAGCCTTCTTTGCCGTTGGATGCGCGCACACGTGTATAGCCTGCAGCGGATTGCTCCAGTACTTTTACGGCTGCGCCACTGGGCAACATGCGCACAATGGCAAAGCTGGTACCTTGGCCTGAGCGCAAGGGGAGCTTGGCTTGGTCGACAATGTAGCGCGTTTCAGCTTGAGCCAGAGCTGAGAGGCTGAATAATGCAAGAATGATCAATAAAGCTTTCATGTTTGTCTCCATCACTTTAAAATTGCGCAGCATTAAAAGCAGAACTATCGTACAGTTAATATGTTTTATCAACAAACTGAGGCAAACGCCCACATTCATTGAGTAATTTACTTGATGAAATGGGATTTGTAATCTATGATTCGTACAAACAGAAGGGAAGAAGGGGAAAACCATGCTCAAGTTGCGATTATTGTTGCTTACGTTATTACTGATGGCCTCGTCCTGCAGTACGGTTGATGCGATTTTTGGCCCGGCAGAACCGGAAGTGGCCGTGGCAAGCACAAAGAATCAAATTGCCTCTGAAAATGAACAACTGGGCAGTGAAGTGTCTGATTTGCGTGATCAGCTGAGACAGATCAAGCAGGATATAGCCGATAAAAAATCTCTGAAAGCTGCTGAACTGGCGCGCCTTGAGGCTGAACAAACGGCCAAACAGAATGCTATTCCAAAAGACCGCTTATGGGTTACCGTATCCTTTCGTTCCGGCTTTATGGAGCTGACTACAGATTCTCGTGCCGCGTTGAAACGTTTGGCCGCGAAGTTTTTATCCAAAGATCGTTTGCAAACCATTGAAGTGCGTGGCTACACTGATGATGAGCCGATTGGTGGTTATGCTCGCAGTCGTCACACACCGCGTCACCCTTATAAAACCAATATGGCCTTGAGTCAGGCTCGCGCAGATAATGTTTCGGATGTGCTGATTGGCGCTGGTTTATCTGCAAATATCGTTCATGCCGTGGGATTCGGTGCAAATGATTATGTGGCCGATAATGATACGGATGAAGGACGCCAGAAAAACCGTCGTTCGGAAATTCACCTGATCAGCCAATAAACGATGCATGTATATTATATAGCTCGGCAATCGCCGGGCTATTTTTTTGTCTGTACTACAGGCCGTATGAATATAGAAATTCGAACACAGAAATGAAGAGGGTTTAACGATGCCAGACAACGAACTTAATAAACAAAAAGACTTTGCTTTTCCAATGGTGATTGCGATCACCGCTCTGATCTTGTCGCTGACATCCGGTATTGTGAATTACCGGCAAAATAATCTGTCCAATCTTGAAAGCAGTTTAAGGGATACCCGCGATCAGCTGCAGTTGGCTAAAAATGATATTACAGATATCCGCATGAAAACCGTACAACAGCTTGTGGATGCAGAGCTTGCGGTGAAAGGCCAAAGTCAGTTGAAAGGTGAAAACACAAAACTTACCGAGAAATTACACGAATCGAATATTCGCATGGGCGAACTCGAAGCACAGATCCGGCGTATGGATCATAAGTTAAGCCAACAAAAAACCGCCCTTAAACGAGCCGGTAAAAAAGCCAGGGCTTCGAAGGCCAAGACCGGGAAAGATAACACCTTAAACGCGGTCAGCATGTCGGCTCAGTCTGGGGTGGGAGCTGCTTCGGCCAATGTGGACATGTATATGAAGCATGTCAGTGCATCGCTGAAACAGCGTATTATTGATTCCATCCAAACGAAGGGGTTTCAGCCAAGGTTTCCTAAGTTGCTCGATTTGATGAGTTTAAGCAGTAACACAACGGTGTATTATTATGACCTTAGTTATGAGCGTGTGGCGCAACGTATGGCTCAGGTGTTGCAGAGAAACAGTAATAGTAAGGTGATTTTAAGGCGTGGTGTGAGCCCCTACGCTAAAAACAAAATTATTGTCCACGTTATCGGTAACTGACAACGTATTCGATAAGCCTGGCCTGCTGCGGGTAGCGCTTGATCCCGGACTATTCATAAACCCCCTGGGGGATGCTCTCTTGCTGCGCACTCAGCTGATTGGTGGATGATCGCGCAGCAGTTTTATGAATCGCCCCGGTTAGTTTAAGCGCTCTATAATGATCTGTGACAGGGCTTCGATATGTGTATCGGTATCATTTAAGGCTGGAATATAACGATACTTCTGGCCGCCAGCGGCAAGGAAATAATCGCGATTTTCCATGCCGACTTCTTCAATGGTTTCCAAACAATCCGCTGAAAATCCCGGGCAGATGACATCGACCGAAGCCACACCCTCCCTACCCCAGGTTTTCAGCGTTGCATCGGTATAGGGTTGCAACCATGGCTCCCTGCCAAAACGGGATTGAAACGCCACATGGGCTTGTTCTTCATCGAGGCCGAGTCGTTGCTGCAGTAATCGGGCTGTCTTGCGGCAATGGCAGGGATAAGGGTCGCCGAGTTTAAAATAACGCTCGGGGATACCGTGGTAGCTCATCAACAAGCGCTCGCTCTGGCCATGTTGCTGCCAGTAGTCCTCGACACTCTGTGCCAACGCATCAATGTAGGCGGGGTGATCATGATAGGCATCAATCAGGTGCAACTCAGGAATACGTCGCCATGATTTTAATACATTGGCTACGGCATCAAATGTCGATGCGGTGGTGGTGGCAGAATATTGAGGGTAAAGCGGCAGAATAATGATTTTTTTGCAGTTTTTTGCCCGCAAAGCCTCTAGTCCTGCTTTGATCGATGGATTGCCATAACGCATGGCCAGCTCAACATGGATGTGTTCACCGAGCTTATCATGCAGTGAGACTTGCAGTTTGGCGGCTTGTTTTTTACTGATAGCCAATAGAGGTGATCCTTCATCGCTCCAGACCTTACGATATGCGGCAGCCGATTTGGCCGGCCGTATAGTGAGGATGACGATGTTCAGCACCAGCCACCATAACCAGCGCGGCTGCTCAACCACACGCGGATCCCACAGGAACTCCTTGAGGTAGCGGCGCAGGGCTTTGCGGGTCGGTGCATCGGGGGTGCCTAGATTGGTCAGCAATACACCAATGCATGCAGGCTGTTCATGATTAAAATCGCTTTGTGCGCTGAAACTCATCGTTGTTCCTCTCTACGAAAGCCTGCGTCTTGAACGCGGCCATATATTCTGCCTCTGATGCATTGGTGTAGCACAAGTTGCGGTAATGGCTGTGACATTATGCATCCGGCCGAAGCACGGTGTCTGTGGCCTTAGCGGAGCGCTCGGGATAGTCGGTTGAATAATGCAGACCACGCGATTCGTTGCGTTGTTGCGCACTTTGCACAATCAGATCAGCCATCAGAGCCAGATTGCGCAATTCCAACAAATCCCGACTGACCGGATGTTTCCAATAGTACGATGCAATCTCTTCCTGAATCATGCGCAAGCGCCGACGCGCACGGTGCAAGCGTTCATCCGAGCGCACTATGCCGACATAATGGGACATGGTGGCACGAATCTCATCCCAGTTCTGCTTAATTTGAATGCGTTCGGTTTCAGGCACGATGCCTGAATCATCCCACGTGGGAATAGGGTGGGATGGAGGTGATGCTTGCTTGAGCACATCGCTGGCGCAGTAATCGGCCATGACCAAACATTCCAACAAGGAATTGCTGGCCAATCGATTGGCTCCATGCAGGCCGCTGCAGGCTGTTTCTCCGATGGCATACAAGCCCTCGATATCTGTTTTGCCACAAATGTCGGTTTGGATGCCGCCACAGCTGTAATGTGCGGCGGGCACGATGGGAATGGGCTGTTGCAAGATGTCCAGCCCCAAATCCAATAAACGAGCATGGATATTGGGAAAATGATCATCGATGAGCGTTTTGCCCATGCACCGAGCATCCAGATACATGCAGTCCACACCTTGTTTTTTCATCTCATGGTCAATGGCGCGGGCTACAATATCACGCGCTGCAAGTTCGCCACGTGCATCATAATCAAACAGGAAACGGCGGCCTGCGGCATCAACAATATGCGCGCCTTCACCACGCATGGCCTCGGAAATTAACATATTCGAGCCTTGGCGATGAAACAAGCAGGTGGGATGAAACTGGATAAACTCCAGATTCATGACAGCACATCCCGCCCGCCAGGCCATGGCCATGCCGTCGCCGGTCGCAGCATGCGGGTTGGATGTGTAAAGATAAACTTTACCAAGGCCACCGGTAGCCAAAATGGTTTGTTTGGCTGCAATGCTTAGCACCTCACCGTTTGGGCTTAATACATAGGCACCGAGGCAGCGGTTATGACCAGAAGAGCGGTGATCGGAGTGGGATAAGCGGTCTGAAGTAATCAAGTCGATAGCAGTATGCTGCTCTAAACGTGTGATGTTGGCATGCGGCTCTACTTGCGATAACAGCGCCTCACCAATGGCGCGACCGGTGGCATCCTGCACATGGGCAACACGCCTGTTGCTGTGTCCACCCTCTTTGGTTAGATGCAGGCTGCCGTCGCATTGATCAAAACCGGTGCCCAGCGCAATCAATTCATCGATCATGATGCTGCCATGTTTGACGGTCGCGCGTACGACATCGTCATGGCATAGACCCACGCCGGCAGCCAGGGTATCCTGAATGTGCGATTCAATCGAATCGGTATCGGATACCACGCCGGCAATGCCGCCCTGTGCATTCCATGTACTGGAATCCTGAAAGCGGCCTTTATTGACCAGCAAGACAGAGCCTTGCTGAGCCAGTCTGCTGGCGGCTAACAAGCCTGCAGCACCGCTGCCAATAATTAGATAATCGCATTGTATCTGTCGCGCTGGGCTTTGATCTGGGGCATCCTGATCTGCTGCATTTTGATCGGGTGCAAGCGATGTCACTTTTAATGATTCAGGCAATGCCGATCCAGACGCTAGCGATTCCGCTGACACTAGTTTATCCGGCCGGGACAATTGCGCCCTTTTTAATGCTGAAAATATCCAACTGTTTCTGACCCACGCCCATTTCATCAAAACGCACATGGCCGGTCATGGCAGGGAAACCTTCCGGATCGCGTAGCTCATGCATTAGAGCTTGTTTTTCTAGCCCCAAGCGACTGGTCATCATGGTTGCTATGCGCATGGTGTCGTAAGCCAAATGCATCAATTGGGAGGTTTTCTCATCGCCCCAAACATCGCGGTAAGCAAGATTGAATTTGCGTACGGCAGGGCTGTTATGGTCTATTTTTTGTGATGTGTTGGAGAGGGTAAAGCGCGCTTGTGATAAATAGCGCCCGCGATCATCAAGCAGATGCCCATCTTGCCAGCGGCTTGTGCCATACAGCGGGATACGTGAAATATCAGCATAGGCCAACTGGCCTGCCAACAACGCAATCTGCTTGCCGCTTAAAGCCAAATAAATAGCATCGAAATTGACCGGCATGCGAATTTCCATGTCCATTTCGGGCAGAAAAACATGTATATCTTCATCGAGCTTGGCCAATAAAACATCATCATCGGTTGTGAATCGCAATTGATGCAAGCGATCACGAAAATCGAGTTTGCCTGGCGCGAGAGTCAGGCTTTCCAGCACTTCACCACCGAGCGCTTCAAAGGCAGTCACAAACATGTCGGCTTCTTTCTGGCTTTCACCCTCAAATGTAATCACCACCATGCGTTTGGCTTGATGCATCCAGGCATAGTGAGCCATCACATTGATTTGAGCTAACGGTGAAAGGGTGTGTATAAATAGAGATGGCGATTGCTGTGCTAGCTGTGTGCGTCCGGTCAAGCTGATCACCGGAATATTGCGCTTAAGATAAGGTACAATAGCAGCGGTTGCATCGGCCAGCAGCGGGCCGACAATGATGTTCACCGATTCGCTGGCTAATTGGCGGTAAGCCTTGACGGCTCCGGATGCTGTCGAGGCTGTATCTTCTACCCTCAGGGTAATGTATTTATCGAACTCTAAAGCGGCCAGTGATAAGCGAATGCCGCGCAATGCTTGTTGCCCATAGCGGCCATATTTACCGCTTAAGGGTAACATCACACCAATCGTTGCAGCACTGATTTCGCCATTTGCCCAAGCTTGCAGCTGTTTGCTCTCTGGACTCAATGGCATCAGGCTGGTTAACAATGTGGCGATTTTATTTACCCCTGCGATATCGCCATTCATCAAATGTGCCCGTCCAGCATAGAGTGCAAAGATAGGCAGAATTTCACGGGATAATGAGGCATCGGTCATGTGTTGCTCGATGCTCGGCATGGAAGCGCGACGAGCGGCAATGCGTAACCAACTGTCGCGGCCAGCACGATCCACTTGCGCTGCCGCCAGTAGCCAGCCAATCGCCTCGCTCTCCTCGGCGCTTTGCAGCAGTGCAGGGCCTATATCGAACACGGCATCGGCCAGCTCACGGGTTAAACGCGGATGCAATAGAGCCTGGCGCAGATGATCCAGCGCATGATCAGGCTCATCCCGTTGCAGCCACCAACGCGCTAGCCAGAGGTGGGCATAAGGCACAAGCGCATGATTTTCATAGCGCTGCATGACGCTTAACATCGTCTCGCGTGCCTGTGGTCGATTGTTTTCTAACATTAACTGGGCGCGGCGAAAGGCAGCTTCCTGACGAATCAGGGGGGGGTCATCACGTATCAGTGTTTCGAGTTGTTGCAGGATTGCCTGAAGATCGCCACCACGACGCGCTTGCTGCATCAACGTTTGAATCTCAGCCGCACTTTGTGGTGCGCTGGCCATGTGAGTGCCCCGGCTTGCAAGGCTTCCAGCATGCTGAGCCGTGCTATCAGCGGGCAATTTAGGCTGGCAGGCGCTGAGTAAAACTACTGCGCCAACGGCCGCGAATAACATGATAGGCATTGCAGCCGGCAGGGTAGGAAGATAACGTGTCCACAACATGGATTCGCAGCCTAAACATCAATCGACATGCGGCCAACTGTTCGTCGTGGCCACGCCAATCGGAAATCTATCCGATATCACCTACCGCGCGGTCGAAACATTGAAAGCCGCTGATGTGATTGCCGCCGAAGATACCCGCAACAGTCGCAAGCTATTGCAGCATTATGGCATTACGACGCCGATGATTGCGGTGCATGAACACAACGAGTCGGCCATGCTGGATGGGCTGTTGAAACGCTTGCAAGGCGGTGATGATATTGCGCTGATCTCCGATGCAGGCACACCATTGATTTCTGATCCGGGTTACCGCTTGGTCTGTGGTTTGCGCGCCAAAGGCATTCGCATCACACCGTTACCCGGTGCCAGCAGTGTGTTAACCGCGCTGTGTGCCGCAGGCCTGCCCACCGATCATTTTCGCTTTGCCGGCTTCCTGCCGCGCAGTGGCAAATCACGTCAGCAAGCGCTGAGTCGTATCGATGGCTCGGATGAGACGACGGTGTTGCTGGAATCGCCACGGCGTTTGTTGGCGACGTTGAAAAACATACAAGCGATGATGGCCGCATCACGCGAGCTGGTGGTGGCACGCGAATTAACCAAGTTGTTTGAAGAGATCATCAGCGGTAGCGCGGCGGAATTGATCGAGCATTTTGAGCAACACAGCCCGCGTGGTGAAATCGTTTTATTGATCGGGCCGGCAACAGAGGAAGCGGTTGAGCTCACCGATCAACAGATTATCGAGTGTTTGGCTAGCCCTGCGATGCAGGCTCTGCCGCCGTCGGCACGCGCCAAAGCGGTGGCAACGATGTTGGGCATCAGCAAATCACGCGCTTATGGCCTGATCACAGGTAACCGTTGAGCACAAAACAGGGGCAGGCGGGTGAAGATCGTGCGGCTCGTTATCTCCAGCACCGGGGATATCGTATATTAGGGCGTAATATTCGTCTCGGGCGCGGCGAGCTGGATATGATTGTCCAGCGCGATGAATTGCTGGTGTTTGTCGAAGTCAAAGCCCATAAAACACGGGAATCCAGTCTGCTGGCTGTGCATGCGGATAAATGTGCACGGCTGCAATCGGCCGCTGAAACATGGCTGAGCCGTAACCCGGACTACCGACATTTACAGTGTCGCTTTGATTTAATCATGATCACCCCTAGAATCGGCTTACCGTTGTGGGTTGCGCCCCGCATCGAGCATATGGAGGATATTATCCGGTGAGTTCCCAACACGCTTTGATTCAGCAGGCTTTTGCCGATGGCATTGCACTGCGTCAGCAATGCATGAATGATTTACCCGAGGTGTTGCTAAAGGCGGCTGCGATTATGATCGATTGCCTGGAAAACGGCGGCAAAATACTGGCGTGTGGCAATGGTGGTTCGGCTGCGGATGCACAGCACTTTGCGGCGGAGCTGGTCAATCGCTTTGAAATAAACCGGCCGGGATTGGCGGCTGTGGCGCTGACTCACGATGCTTCTGTGATTACCAGCATCGCCAATGATTTTTCGTTTGCACAAGTGTTTTCCCGTCAGGTTGAAGCGCTTGGTCGCCCTGGCGATGTGCTGTTGGCGATTTCGACCAGTGGCAACTCGGAGAATGTTGTCGCAGCAGTAGCTGCAGCTCGTAGCGTTGGCATGCAAAGCATTGCCTTTAGTGGCGGTGATGGCGGTGCGCTCGGACGCAGTGAATATGTTGATCAGCAAGTGAATATTGAGCATCAATCGACGGCGCGTATTCAAGAGATGCATATTACCTGTTTGCATATTCTCTGTACCCTGATTGATAAAAAACTCTTTGGAGGCACATCATGACCATCAAGCCCTTATCCTTAAAAAAACTTAAAACCGTATCACTAGCGCAGCGTAAAGTTGATAGCGATAGCAAAGATTTTGGCGCGCCTTACAAGGCCGGTAGCGGCTTGGATAACTTTCTGTGTAGTCTGCCAAATTTAGGCTGTGCCGGAGATTTATTTCGTTTGCGTGATGCAATTGTCTCCGCCTACCGCAATAAAAACGCCATTATTCTCGCCTGTGGTGGCCATGTTCTGGACTCGGGCTTAGGCCCGTTGATCTGTCGTCTTATTGAACAGAAAATAGTCTCCGGTCTGGCGCTCACCGGTGCTGCACTCGAGCAGGATGTCGAAATAGCTATGTGCGGGCGCACTGTTACAGCCTCTGAACGTGAGCTTAGTCAGGGGCATTATTGCATTACGGAAGAAACGGGTTGCCTGATCAACGATGCCATTAACTTTGGTGCGCTGGAGAATGCGGGCATTGGCACGAGTGTCGGCAAACGACTGCATGCCTCGGAGTTTGAACATCTGGATCATTCTGTACTGGCCACGGCATATCATTATGGTGTGCCGGTCTCCGTGCATCTGGCCATTGGCGCGGATGCGTTTTGTTTTCATCCGGCGGCACGCGGAGAATCCCTCGGCGCAACCAGTATCCGGGATTTCAGGTTGTTGGCCGGTATGATGGCTGCATCGAGTCATGGTGTGGTGATCAATATTGCATCGAGCGTGGTCATGCCGCGTGTGTTATTGCAGGCGGTGGATGCTGCGCGTAATGTCGGTCAAACCATTGAAGCGGTCACCACCGCAGTGATTGATCCGGCTGCCAGTTCATCGGCCATTACGGATGTTGTAAACAGACTATCGTTACCGAATGGCGCGGGTTATTGGTTGTCCGGCCCTGATGAAATCCTGCTGCCATTGCTTTTCGCTGCAGTCCTGGAAGCGCTCGGTGATGAGATCGCTTGATTGATTGCTTGATCGTCTGATCATCTGACCGTCTGACCGTCTGATTGTCTGATTGTTCAACAGCTTGATTATTAAATTACAGGAGCTTTTATGCCATTGTTTCGACTTTTTACACTGATTTTGCTTAGCCTTTCCTTGCCCGGTTGTTTTGCTACAGCTGTGGTGGGTGGTGCGGCGGCAGTAGGTAATACGATTCAGGATGAGCGCAGCATTGGCCGTCAATTCGATGATACGGTGATCGCTTCTAAAATTGATGCCCGGTTGATTGCCGAGCGTGATATGCCTTCACGCTGGGTGAGTGTGGAAGTGATTAATGGCCATGTGACCCTGATTGGGCATTTGCCGAGCCGTGCACATATTGATCGCGCCATTTTTATTACCAAAAAAGTTAACGGTGTGATCGATGTGCAAGATAAGCTTCTGGTGGGGAAACCGAAAATAGGCACGATGATGTCGGACACTTGGATTACTACGCGCATCAAACGTCAGTTTTGGAATGATAAGCTGGTTTCGGGTTATAAAATCCATGTTGAAACCATCAATGGCAAAGTGTATCTGCAAGGTGTGGTGAAGGAGCTGGTAGAGCGTTTGCGTGCCAGAGATATTGCACGTAAAACACCGGGTGTGACAGCTGTGATCGATTTGATGCGATCCGGTACGTGAATCAGGGCAGCGACCTGCAACAGGCGCTGACTCGGGCACGGCTTAAAGTCGAGTTATGGAAATCGGCAGGCAAAACGATTGTGTTTACCAATGGCTGTTTCGATTTGTTGCATCCCGGTCACATTGATTATCTCGAGAAGGCTGCCGCTTACGGTGATATCCTGATCATTGGACTCAACGATGATGCATCCATCCGCCGCTTGAAAGGCGCTACACGACCGATCAATCCATTAAACGATCGCATGCTGATGCTGGCTGGCCTGCGTGCGGTTGATCTGGTGATCCCCTTTTCAGAAGACACACCTTTAACTCTCATCACCACACTGATGCCGGATCGGCTGATCAAAGGCGGTGATTATGAGCCGGATGATATTGTCGGAGCCCGTGAAGTGCGCGATGCCGGTGGCGAAGTGCTGGTGATCCCCTTTGTCGATGGTTATTCCAGCTCAGCCCTGATTCAGCGTATCCAGAACGCTTAAGGATAGATTCCGACTTTTTTCGCAAGTATCTTGTTTTAGTCTTGACTTTTTTACGATGCTAGCTAAATTAGACACATGAAAAGACAGTATGGGAACGTCCTTGTTAGCCATTTTTCATCTCTTCAGCAAATGGTGATGATCTCCGGTCCGCGTCAGGTAGGAAAAACTACTTTGGCTCGCACCATTCGTAGCGAACGAGAAACATTCTATTTTAATTGGGATGATTTCGATGATCGTGAATTATTGCTACAAGGCGGAAAGGCACTGGCTCAACATATCGGTCTGGATCAATTGCGCCCCTACACGCCATTGGTTGTGCTGGATGAGATTCATAAATTCTCCAAATGGAAGCAATTGGTTAAAGGCTTTTATGATAAGTATCAGGGGCAATGCCATATCCTGATAACGGGTAGCGCCAGAATGGATGTGTATAAAAAGGGGGGCGACAGCTTGATGGGGCGATACTTTAATTATCGTCTGCACCCGCTTTCCGTGCGTGAAGTGATGAACGTCACGCACATTGATGATCACACCGATATCCGGATGCCGCAGGCTTTACCCGATGACGATTTTGAAGCTCTGTTAACTTGGGGTGGGTTCCCTGAACCTTATCTCAAGAGAGACCGGCGTTTTTTTAATCGCTGGAGTAAATTGCGCGAACAACAGTTGTTACAGGAAGATGTACGTGAATTAACACAAGTTCAGGGACTAGGTCAGCTCGAAATGTTGGCGATTTTACTTAAACACCAAGCAGGGCAGCTTACCAGTTACAGTAACCTAGCAAAAAAAATACGGGTGTCTGTCGATACCGTTCGGCGCTGGCTGGGCATTCTGGAGGCCATGTATTATTGCTTTACGATTCGCCCTTGGACAAAAAACATCACCCGCTCGCTGTTAAAAGAGCCAAAATATTATTTATGGGATTGGGCTCAATGCACTGATATTGGCGCACGCAATGAAAACTTTATTGCCTCACATCTGTTAAAAGCAGTTCACTACTGGTCCGATACAGGACTCGGTGACTATGGGCTCTTTTTCTTGCGTGATAAAGAAAAAAGAGAAGTGGATTTCCTAGTCTCAAAAGATGGCGAAGCGTGGTTTATCGTGGAGGTGAAGTCCTCAATGAATCAGCCTCTCTCCCCCAGCCTTGAGGTGTTTGCAAAACAGCTCAAGGTGGATCATGTGTTTCAAGTGGCTATCGATGGTGAGTATGTTGATCAAAATGTGTTTGACCTAAAACATCCTGTGATCGTGCCAGCTAAAACTTTTTTATCGCAATTGGTTTAGAGCCGAACAGTTTATATTGCCACCATGCTGAAAAATTAAATCCCTTCACCGTAGGATACACTGTCATTGCCAGAAAATACGGGCGTGGTGAGATATTTTTCACCACCATCGGGAAAGATCACGACGATTTCCCCCGCTTTGCCTGCGCTGGCAAGCTGTTCAGCAACCTTGAGCGCGGCAGCCAAAGCACAGCCGCAGGATTGGCCGCAGAGAATGCCTTCTTCGGAGGCCAGACGCTGGGTGAATCGATACGCTTCGTCGGTATCAATGCCGATTTTTTGATCGTGAACTGAAGCATCATAAATACCCGGCACGATGCTGGATTCGATATGTTTCAAACCTTCGATACCGTGGAACGGCGAATCGGGTTCGGCTGCGATAATCTGAATATCCGCATTCATTCGTTTCAAATAGCGGCCAGTACCCACGAGTGTGCCGGAGGTGCCGAGTGAAGCAATAAAATGCGTGACCTCTCCCTTGCTATCGCGCCAGATTTCCGGGCCTGTCGATTCTTCATGCGCACGCGGATTCGATGGGTTGTTGTATTGATCCGGCTTGAAATACAGTTCGGGGTTATCGTCGTAGATTTTGCGTGCATCGAGAATGGCACCGTCGGAGCCTTCTAGAGGATCGGAAAAAACTAATTCCGCGCCAAACGCACGGCAAATACGTTTGCGTTCATCCGATACATTGCCCGGCATCACCAGACGCACACGATAGCCCATGATGGCTCCGATCATGGCCAGAGCGATGCCGGTATTGCCGGAGGTGGAATCGAGAATGGTTTTACTTTTATTCAACAAACCCTGCTCAATGCCTTCACGGATCATCCATAACGCCGGGCGATCTTTGACCGATCCGCCCGGATTGCAGCGTTCAAGCTTGGCATGGATGTGGATGTTGGCGGGCAAATGGCTGGTGATATTTTGCAGTACCACCATGGGTGTATTGCCGATTAAATCTAAAATTGCACTCACGTATTCACCTTATCCTCGATCTTGTTTGCTTCGATACATTTCGAAAAGCGGGCGAATCATGGCATATCCATGTCAATTGCCAAGTTTATCGAGAATTTCGTGTGGCTTAGAGTGGCTGAATGGCCAGTGCAAGGCTGATGAATCCTGCAGAAAAGAGCGTAGTTTTTTAGGATCAACGCCCATCTGGCGCAAACTCTGCAAGCTAGTTGCGCCATCGCGTTTGCTTAATTTGCTGCCATTTTCCTGGTGAACCAAGGGGTGATAGATATAGACCGGTTCGGGCAAATGCAGCAGCGTTTGCAGCAGGCGATGAATGCCTGTGCTGTCGATCAAGTCGGCACCGCGAATGATATGGCTGATGCGTTGGGATGCATCATCGATGACCACGGCCAGGTGATAGCTGAAAGCAATGTCTTTGCGGCCAATAACAATATCGTGATCAATACCGTGATCGATGTACAGGGGGTGAGTTTCGCCCGATGAATCCTGCCAGCTTAAATCATCGCCGACCTTGCTCAAGGCTTTTTCGACATCGAGTCGCCATGCGAAACTTTCATGCTGCATGCGCTGTTGTTGTTCCTTTTCACTCATGTTTCTACAGATGCCGGGGTAAATGGATTGAATCTCGCCGGCATGCGGTGCCGATGCCATGCGGTTGATTTCTGCACGTATTTCTTTGCGGGTGCAAAAACACGGGTAAATCAACCCCATGTCCCGGAGTTCAAGCAAAGCATGTTGGTAGCTGGCCAAACATTGGCCTTGATAACGTACCGGCTGTGGCCAGCTTAAACCCAGCCAGTGCAAATCCTCGATGATATGTTCGGCATATTCAGTGCGGCAACGGGTATGATCAATATCTTCGATGCGCAATAGCATTTCAGCCTGATGTTGCTCTGCCCATTGGGCGCAACACAGTGCCGAGTAGGCATTGCCGACATGCAGCAAACCACTCGGGCTCGGTGCAAAACGTGTACGATAATGCATGCGGGTGTTTAGCTATCCGTTGTTCGACTATCAGAATTTTGGCGTGAGGATGGCGGCAAAATCATGGTATTCCCCAATTGGCTGCGCTCCGGGCGCATCAGCATTTTGATTTCATCGCGCAACGCAAACACCAGATCATCATGTGGCACGAGTGTTAAGCCATCACGCACTACGGTCATCGGCTGCACGCCATGTTGAATGCGCGCATCGGCCATGCGCACGCCAATCAGAGCAGAGCCCGGCTCAATCACACGTGATTCATAGGACAGGCGTTTACGGTAAGCCTGATCATTCCAGTAGGTATAATTGTAGGGCTTGGCAAACAAACGACGGGCTTGCAATTGATGGATCATGCTGGCGTGTTTGTCCTCATCATTCTCCTGCAGCGCGACATAGATTTCGGGAATATGAAACTGTTCATGTGCGAGCCGGGCAATCAACAGGTTGTGATCGGAGGAGCCTGTCATAATTAGCGCGCAGCCGATTTCTTCGGCATGGCTGATTTCCCAATACAAGGGATCGAGCGCATTACCGCAAACAGCTTGATAACCGGAACGCTTTAAACGACTCACGATCTCGGAATTCAAATCGAGAAAACGAACTTCACGATCCTCACCGAGTGCCCGGCCAATTTCCGAACCAATCTGGCCGCCGCCAATAATCAATACCGAGCGGTCATCACCGCCTTCGATTTTTAATGCAGTCTTCAAGCGGCGGGCACACAGGCTATACACCAACACCGATACGATGATGATAATATATACCATGGCCAGCAGCATATCGGATTGCGGGTAGCCCTGTTGCTGCAAGATGAAAGCGAAGAGCGAGGTGATTGCTGCTGCGACCACACCACGCGGTGCCATGCCGGCCAGATACATGCTTTCGTTGCGCGACAAATGGCTGCCCATTGTCGATAGGAATACGATTAAAGGGCGCACAACCAGCCCCAGAATTACACACAGAATCAAACCCTGCCAGAGATATACGTAGAGTATCGATAAATCCATGTGCGCGGCCAACAAGACAAACAATACGGAGATTAATAAGGTCGATAAGCTGCCTTTAAAATGTTTTAAACGCTGAATATCGTGTACTTCCATGCGTTGCAGGGTGGCACCCATCATCAGCATGGCGAGCAATCCAGCTTGGGCGCTGATCGAATCGGCAATCAGAAACACTGCCCAGGCCGAAGCCAGAGTTAGCACTGTGCGCAATTCAAAATCCTTTGACCAGTGGCTGCCGAGCAATCCGCCGAGCGCCAACCCGCCGAGCAGCCCTGCGACTGCGCCGACTACGACTTTGAGCAGTAAATCCTGTGCAATATCTATGGCGTTCATGTTTAAGGTCATCGCGACTTGCAACATCACAATGGCCAGAATTGCACCAATCACATCAATCAGCATGGCTTCGGCGGTTAATACCTGGCTGATATTTCGACCCAAACGCATTTGTCGCACAATGGGCATGATTACAGTCGGCCCACCGACGGAAACCAGCGCACCAAACAGCAATGCCAACGGCCAGTTCATGCCGGCAATAAAATGTGCTGCAGAGCCGCCGATAAGCATGGTTAATAAGGGACCGATTAACACCAGATTGGCAACCACCCAGCCATTTTCACGCAGGGCTTTTAAATTCAGATTCAATCCACCTTCAAACAGAATGATCGCTAAGCCCAGCTCAATCAGCGTGTGCAGGGCAGGCTCGATGGTTTCAACATGCAACAGATGCAAACCAAACGGCCCTAAGGCCATGCCGGCAATAAGCCAGAGCAGAATGGGCGGAAAACGAAAACGGCTGGCCAGCATTTGCGCTGCGGTGGCAATCACAACAGCGATAATAAATGTTGTTGTCGGAGTGGTGGTATCAGGAAACATTGCCAATGAGCATGCCGTGATCGTAATGGCTCGGCAAGTGACGCTCAGCATTTGCATCCCCGCCAAGCATGGGTAAATCGCCTCAACATGCCTGCAGCCCTTTGAACTGTTATGCTTCGGCCTTATAAAGCTATTAAACTAGAACAGGTGAAACAATGACAGCAAACACACAGCACAAACATTCAGCGCATCGCAGCGCTCCGGTATTGCTCATCGTTATGGATGGGTGGGGCTTGGGTAACGGTGGTCCTGAAGATGCAATTGCGCAGGCCAATACACCGGTCTTTGATCGTTTGATGCGCGATTATGCTCATACGTCGCTGATGACCCATGGCTCGTATGTTGGTCTACCCTCCAATAAAGATATGGGCGGTTCCGAAGTAGGGCATTTGACCATGGGTGCGGGTATGGTGCTTGATCAAGGGCCTACACGTATTAAAAAGGCCATTGCCGATGGTTCTTTTTTTGAGTCCAACGCTTTGCAGCAGGTGATGCAGGTGGTGGAGTCGGGCGGCACATTGCATCTGTTGGGACTGTTATCGGATGGCAATATTCATTCGCATTTAAGTCATTACCGTATTCTGATTGAGCATGCATTTGAGCGTAACGTGAAACGGTTGCGTATCCATGCTCTGCTTGATGGACGTGATGTTGGCATTCAGACGGCGCAATATTATGTGGCGGAACTCGAAACCATGTTTGCCACGATGAACCAGCACGATGGTGTTGATTATGCCTTTGCCAGCGCTGCAGGGCGTGAGATGTTGATTATGGATCGTGACAACAACTGGCCAAAAGTCGCTGCCGGTTGGAATTTAATTGTGCATGGGGACAGTACACAGCATTTTACATCGGTGCAGGCCGGGATTGATTATTTCAGAGCCGAGCAGCCGGATCTGGTGGATCAGGATATGCCGGGTTTTGTGATTGTCGATGCACAGGGAACGGCAGTCGGTCGCATGGTTGATGGCGATGCGGTGGTGATGATGAATTTCAGAGGCGACCGGGCGATTGAAATTAGCGAAGCCTTTGAACTCGATGATTTCGATGGTTTTGATCGTGGTGAGCGGCCAAATATCACCTATGCCGGCATGATGGTGTACGATGAAGATCGGGATTTGCCGCGCTTGCAACTCATGGGACCAACCAAAGTGGCGAATCCGTTTGGTAAACGCATTCTCGAACTCGGCATCAAACAGTTCCGCTTGACCGAAACACAGAAATATCCGCATGTGACGTTCTTTTTTAATGGTGGTTATCGCAAACCACTCGATGCAAGCATGGAAGATTATATCCTGATTGATTCGGACAAGAATATTTCGTTTGCCGATGCGCCGCAAATGAAGGCTGTGCAGATTGCCGATAAAGCCGTGCAGCTGATTGAAAGCGGCGATTATGGTTTTGGTCTGATGAATTTTGCCAATGCCGATATGGTGGGTCATTGCGGTAAAGTCAAACCGGCGATGTTGGCTATTGAGGCGGTTGATACTGCGGTTGGACGTATTATTGAAGCCTTGGAAAAAGTCGGTGGCAGCGCCTTGATTACTGCCGATCATGGTAATGCCGAAGAAATGCTGACTTTTACGAAAGACGGCCAAAGTGAGCCGTGCACCAAACATTCGACCAATCCGGTGCCCTGTGTTCTGTTTGACCCGACTTATGATGGTGGCTATCACTTGCGTCAGCCCGGTGGCGATGATGTGCCTAGTTTATCGCACCTGGCAGCCACATTGTTTGAAATGATGGGTTATGATGTGCCGGATGATCTGGATATTTCGTTGATTGAACCGGATGCATAACCCTGTACGGGCGTAAATTTTTCGCGTTCGGTGAAGCAACTGCGCTTGCGGGCATAGCTCAATAGCGCAGGATTGTTGCTAAACCGTAGCTATTCAGGAGTGAATCATGGAACAACTGGATCAAATTTCTGCCATTCTGGCGCTCACCATGGGTGCAGCTTGGGCGAGTGGAATCAATTTATATGCAGCGATTCTAATGCTGGGTCTGATGGGCACAACGGGTAATGTCGATTTGCCTCCGGGGCTTGAAATACTCACCGATCCGATGGTGTTGATGGCTGCAGGTGCGATGTATGCGGTGGAATTTTTTGCCGATAAAATTCCCGGCGTGGATACCGGCTGGGATGCGATTCACACCTTTATCCGTATTCCTGCAGGTGCAATGTTGGCGGCAGGTGCAGTCGGTGATGTTACGCCAGCTCTTAATCTGGCTGCCGCCATTATGGGCGGCGGCTTGGCTGCAGCTACCCATGCGACCAAGGCTGGTACACGCGCCCTGATCAACACATCGCCGGAGCCATTCAGCAACTGGACAGCATCGGTGACCGAAGATATTGCTGTCATTGCTGGTTTGTGGACGGCGCTGAATCATCCAACGCTATTTGTTGCTTTGATGATTGTATTTATTCTATTGATGATCTGGCTGTTGCCTAAAATGTGGCGTGGAATCAAAGCGGTATTCAGAAAAATACGCAGTTTTTTTGGCGGCAAGGATCAATCTAGCGAGCAAGCAGCGTCGCCGCTTTCAACCGACCCCTTACAGCAAGCCGAAGCATTTGCCCCATCGAAGCCGATTGCTGCGTCGAAACAGACCAGTCCGCCGGATAAAGAGTGATGCTGCCCGCATGGATGGATTTGTTGGTTCGGGTTTATTGATTGATGTCGATCAGCCGAAAACTGCCATCGCTGGTTTCAATCAGGTGAGTGATTTTGGCGTTGCTTAGTTTGTAACGCCCGTCCGGCTCAATGCCTTGCAGGATTTCAATAAGCCGCGAACCACTATGATAATGACCCACCACGAGAATACGTTTGCCGGATCCAGCAAAGCGTTTGCGAATCAATTGCACCGCTTTGAAGGTTTGCAACAAACCATCACCGTAGTTTTTGGAGGCATATTTTTTGTGCGATGCGGCATCGGGAAATATGAAATAGCCTTGCATGGCGGTTTCCAGCCGGATGGCATCACCACGCTTTAATTTGGCAAACGATAGCTGGGTTGTTTTCAGTTGCCAGCAGCATTCCTGCAATTCCGGCCAGATTTCCGCCTTGCGATGATGCTTTTTCAAATACGGAAAAATGGTGTTCAATACCCGGTACTTTGGGCTGACAACAAAGGCAACGA
>CAYOTF010000018.1:0-7856 GCA_964406805.1 uncultured Zetaproteobacteria bacterium
AACGCCCAAAACTCCGACTGCCGCATGGCCGGTTTCCTCAGCCGCCTGGGTAACACCCGCAATCTCTTCGGAAGCACGATGTGTCGCATCGGAGGCATATTGCACACTTTGGGCAATTTCATGCGTGGCTGAATTCTGCTCCTCTGTCGCCGCCGATATAGCCTGATTGATTTCATTCATACGCGAAATAATTTCTGAAATATTGCCAATCGCATCGGCCGCACCATGACTCTGCGTCTGAATCTCAGAAATCTTTTCCGAGATTTGTTCGGTTGCCCGCGCCGTCTGATTAGCCAGCTCTTTCACTTCTCCCGCCACCACGGCAAAGCCGCGTCCAGCATCACCGGCTCTCGCCGCCTCAATACTGGCATTCAAGGCCAGTAAATTGGTTTTCTCGGCAATATCGGTAATCACCCGCACCACTTCACCAATCTCTTCGGAGGCAGATGATAGCGTAACCACGGTCGCATTGGTGGCATTGGCCTGATCCACCGCCTGAGCTGAAATACCCACCGCTTCATTCACCTGGCGGGCAATCTCGGCAATCGATGCCGACAACTCTTCGGAAGCCGAAGCCACCGTCACCACATTTTCACTGGCTTCATGCGAGCTACTCGCCACCGATGCTGCCTGTGCTGTGGATTGCTCGGCCATGCTCGAGAGTGATTCCGATGCTTCCTGCATCTGTGTGCCGAAATCCATAATTTCACCCACAACCAAACCGATATTCGATTCAAAATCATTGGCCAGTTGCTGGCGTTCACTCACATCATTCCATGATACCAGTATCGATACCCACTCACCCTGATCATCATCCAGGGCATAGGCCGTAAATTCAATATTACGCCCTGCCGCCACAAAACTCGCCTGCAACGGCAACCGTGATTTATCGGCCAACAAAGCACGCTGGTGGGCGGGGTCTTTATGGAACACATCAATGCATTGGCCAACCAGATCATCCGCTCTGCACGGCAAAAATGATTCAATACTGCGGAACAACTGAACCGCAGCCGGATTCAAATAACTAATCGTCAAATCCGACACATTGGCCAGCATCATCGCTTGCGGACTTGTTTCCACCACAGCCTGCAATTGGTATGCATGCCGCGATGTCTCTTGCAACTTGCCATAGGAATAACTCAGTTCACCAATCTCACCCGCCATCTGCGAATGCACATCGACACTGGTGTCACCATCATCGAGTGCATCCATCGCCACAGCCAGCTCCGCCAAGGGCTTGGAAATGGACCGCGCAATCAAGGTCAGCACCACACCAATAAACAGCAGCAAGGTCAGGCTAACACCCCAAAACACAAGGCTTTGAGAATCATGAATTTCCAACGTTTGGGCACGCAGCTGTTTAATCTCAATCGCCAGATCCGCGTCCATAGACTCAAGAGCCGGCAAGAGCTGATTATTAAACACGTCACCAAAGTGTCCGCGCTGCCCATCCTTATCCATACGACCTTCAGCATAGGCTGCCATCGCCGTAGCATAGGCTTGGATTTCGTCTGAAATTTTACTCTGATCCGCCAGCGGAATGGATGAGCTACTCAACAAGCGATTAAATATCACCATTTGAGCCGCATGTTTTTTAAGATACTTTTCAAGCCCGCGCAACATGAAATCTTTTTCATGCCGCCGGAGCATCAGCATCGAAACCATGAGCCTGTCGTTATGAAATCTTTTCAGCCGCGCTTCAACCGCATGCACAGCATTGCGTAACGTACCACGCAAACCTGATTTCGGTGTCAAACCCATACGCTCTTTGTCCGCAGCATAAGCACGAATATATGTATCAAACTGTTTATGACTGATCAGTTGTTGGGTCGCCGAATCGGCTAACAAAGGATAAGCTTTTAACGCTTCCAGCTTATTCAAATTATTCAGGTTAACAATCGTATAGTCATCACCTAGGCTCTTCTGACTCTCCATGAGCCGCAACGCCAAGGCATCCTGCCATTTGGTACCCCCCGTCACTTCATCCAGCGTACCCATGGCATTGGTGGCAGTTCTTAACTTTGCATCCACCACATCCAAATCAGCAATGGTTTTCTCATGCATCAAGCCGGCCAGCAAAACCGACAGCACAGTCAGCGCACCAATCGCCAACAAACGATGCCCTACCGTAAAGCGATCATGCCACGTGCTTGTATTCCCAACTGCTGCCATATCTTGCCTCCAAAAAACCTCAATGCTCTCCAGCAACTAGCAAATTACAGGCCAAAAGGAGGGGATACAACCATGCAAACCCAATAGTCAAAAATATTTCACAGCACGGTCTTGAATCTGTTATTCAACAGCCCCCTAAATAGACGATTTTTTGTAACTATTCAGCATAATGGTGTCATATAATAAAATATACTCGAAGGTGCGACTTCAGTCGCGCAATATGTATCAAGTGCGCGGCTAAAGCCGCACTTCCGGGGTGTGCTGAATAGTTACGATTTTTTAAGCATTCCAGTGCCACCCATGCGCCAGAGAATGATGCCACCCGGTAGTGCCGCAAGCAGCAGCACAAGCACCCACAATGCGGCCATGGCCGCAGCCGCATCCGCAGAACCACCGAACCAGGTCGCCAAACCGATATATCCCGCCTCACGAATGCCAAAACCATTGAATGACAAGGGTAAAGCAGAAGCCAGCGCAATCAGGCAAACAATAAAACCATAAGCAAACCATGATAGTTCCAAGCCTACAGCCATGCCCAAAAAAACATGCGCCTGCACCACCAACACTTGAAACAGCAGCGACAATGGCAAGCTCTTCCACCAGGCCAAGCGAAAGGCCGGCGTATTCAGATGCAAGCCCTTCCAGCCCGAACCCTTACCATCACGTTTCGCCGCCCAGCTTGAGGAAAGCAAGCGCGGCCACCACCAAGGTGTGCTACATAACAGCACCAGCAAACCAATCAGCCCCGCATTCCACACCACCACCCACAGCAACGGCACGGGCAGAAAAAACATGCACGCCGAGACCACCAGCATCAAGCCGAGCACACCATTGATACGCTCCAGAATCACACTGGCTGCCGCCGGCCATCCCGCTTTTTGTTTGCCCTTGGCCAGCAAAAATCCACGCGCCACATCGCCACCGACAATCGAAGGTAAAAATAAACTCAGAAACATACCGAGAAAATACAATTGAACTTTCCGGATCATACGCACCGTCAAACCCAGACCGCGAGCCAACCACGTCCAGCGCATTGCAGAAAACAATTGACCGACAATCAGACACAAACAGGCCGCAGCAACCAATCTCCAGTCGGCATCAGCAAGCACAGCGGCGATGCTGGATAAATCAAGCACCCAGACCAGATAAGCCAGCAACAGCCCTGAACAAATAAACTTAAACCACAGCATAGCTAAGCAATAACACTTCTTTTACCGCAGAGGACGCGAAGTACGCAGAGGGAAGTCAAAGGCTCAATGGCAGAGATCGCACAGGGGAGACTTTTCCTCTGTGTACTCTGCGTCCTTGGCGGTGGAATCTTTTGAGTTTGATTTTTTGATTCTATTCTTCAATGCTTACTTTTTTGCTGCTTTGCTTCTTTGCGTACGCTGTAATGATTGCGACCCGTCGCTTCGTAGTAGGTGCGCGTCTGCATCTCCAGAATCAGACCAATGCCAAAGAGCAGAATCCCCAACACAATCATCAACGATCCCAGCTGCAGCATCGGACGCGCGGCCAGTTCCGCAGCAAAAAACAATTTATCAAAGCTCAACCACAGATCAATAAACAAGCCGGAAGCAAGTGAAACCAGACCCACCGGCCCGAACAACTGCAATGGGCGATCAGTAAAGCGCTGGAAAAAGACCACCAGCATCAAATCAACCAGCACCCGAATGGTGCGCCCGATACCATATTTACTCTGACCAAACTGACGCGCCCGATGCGATACCACTTCCTCACCTATTCTGGCACCGTACAAATCAGCCAGTGCAGGAATAAAGCGATGCTGTTCACCATAGATACGCAGATTTTTGGCCACTTCAACACGCATCATTTTCATTGGACAACCGTAATCGTGCATGCGCACTTTGGTGGTTCGCCGAATCAATGCATTGGCAACCTTGGACGGGAAATTACGCGATAAACTGGCATCCTGCCTATCCTTACGCCAACCATTGACCATATCGAGATCATCATCAATAAGACGTTTGAGTAATTTGGGAATATCCGCCGGATCGGTTTGCAAATCGCCATCCATGTACACCACAAATTCACCACGCGCATACTCAAAGCCAGCACTCATCGCAGCCGTCTGACCAAAATTACGCCGCAACTGCACCAGCACCACCCGCTCATCATTCTCCCGCGCAAGCTTTACCGCGTCCACCGTGCCATCGGTTGAACCATCATCAATCAGAATCAATTCATAGACATGATCGGACAGTTTTTCAGCCACTTCAGCCACCAGCAAGGGTACGTTTTGCTCTTCTTCGTACAATGGCACAACAATAGAAATCATTGATTTGACCATATCTTCTCCTCTTTAACATCAGCCAGAGGCTGCAAACTCACCAACAACAACCATGTGCGCGCATACATACCATGTACCCGCGCATGCACAATAAGATAGGGAACAATTGCTTTTGGCAACTCTGCCAATGCATATTGCGGCAATACCACCGCCTTGCCATCGTTCATCCATGTCCCGACCTGTCTCGCATCATCCAGCAGAGGCAAGCGCCCGCCATGATAAAACAACAACGATGGTTGAAAATAACGAAACGTCGCCAACTCGGAACCATCAAAACCTGCCTCGGTCGCTTTGGCAGCCAAACTGCGGCTAATTTTATGGTGATCAATCGCCGGTACCGACCAACCGGTCAATACCAACATGGACACTGCCATTGCGGCCACCAACAACAGGCGCAAATCGCCCTTTCGCTTCAGCAGCCACCAAAGCGAGGCAAGCAGCATCGGCAACATGGCCAGAATATAAACACCCGAACCCGAACCCATTTTCTCAACCGCCAAGCCTCCGCCAATCAGAATGCCCAACGACAACACCACCACCGACCAGGCCAGCCACATCAAGGCGCGCTGACGTACGCTATCCGGTGCAAACGCCCAGCTCCAAGCCATCAGAATCGCCGCAGCAGGAAACACCGGCAGCACATAATTCGGCAGCTGCGTACGCGCCACACTAAAAAAGATGATATACATGCCAATCCAGCACAGCATAAACAAGCGCACCGGCTCAAGTCGCAATGCGTTCAAACGCCACGAACCAAACCACAGCATCGCCGCCAACAAGCCCGACCACGGGAACCAGCCGACTAAAATACTAATCACATACAGCCCCGGAAAGCCGCGATGGCCTTGCAACGGATCGGTAAATCGATCCAGATTATGATGAAACAAAAAGCCTTGTAGCCACACACCATCGGTGAGCACACCAACTGCAATATACCACGGCAGAGCCACCGCCAAGGCAATGAGAATACCTTTGAACGGGTGAAACACAGACCAGTTTTTCCAATCGCCCATCAGACTCAGGAATGCACCGACAATCAGCAACGGCATCAAGCCAGCAATCGGCCCTTTGGCCAACGTACCAAAACCAATCGCCACATAGGCCAACACCAACATGGGAGGCATTTTCTTTGCCGCTTCTTGCGGATTGTATTCCAGATAGGCGATCAACAAGGCCGGCAAGGCAATGCCGAGACTCAGCATCAGTAACGGATCCGGTACAGCGGCACGCGCAATCACAATCATGTGCAAGGCCGTGGCAAACAGACCAGCCGCCATCAGGGCTGTGCGCTCTCGCATGGCTGAATCGCCCGCAGCAATTGGCGTAATCGTCAACAAGCGACGTGTCATACCCCACACCACAAACACCAGTGCGGTCAATGATAATGCTGAAGGTAAACGCGCCGTCCATTCATTCACGCCAAACAGCGCATCGAGTGGCATCATCAGCCAATAAATCAAAATGGGTTTATCAAAGCGATAATCACCATTGAACATCGGTATCCACCAGTTACCGGCCAACAGCATTTCACGGGCGCAGACGGCATTGTTCGGCTCATCGACATCCCACAGCGTATGTCCACCAAGAAACGCAAAAAAGTTAATCGCACAAAGCAATAACAGCCAAAACAATGGCTGTTTGATCAGAGCTTGTTTGCCCGGGCTCTTACCCATCAACGTTTCAGAATAGGTCAAGAAAAGGTCAACCGCCCTGAATCATCGGGATAGCGATGCGGTTCAAGGTGGCAACCAAGAAATTATCCAGAAACATAATCAGCAGCAACACAATCAAGGGGGAAAAATCAATGCCTGCGATATACGGCACATGTTTTCGCACCATAAACAGCATCGGCTCCGACAACTGATTGATGATGCGCACAATCGAATTGTACGGATCAGGGGATACCCACGATAACACCGCCCGGGCAATCACCACAATGGTCGCGGTCATAAAAATAATGTGCAACACACTCGATAGCGCTTGCAGAAAATAACCTAAAACAAACATATCAACTCAACTCCTGCGAACGCTTGCTCGCCGCCACCACCGCTTTTCGAATACCAGCCGGCACACCGGCATCGTGCATCGCATCGAGTGCTGCCTGTGTGGTTCCACCGGGGCTCGTCACCTGATGACGCAACGCTTCGGCCGAACGACCACTTTCAACCAGCATTTTACCCGCTCCAAACACCGTCTGTGCCGCAAGCTTTGCTGCCACATCAGCACTCAGACCCAGCTTTTCGCCGGTAGCCTGCATGACTTCAGCCATCAAAAACAAATATGCCGGCCCCGAGCCTGATACGGCAGTCACCGCATGCATCATCTGCTCCTGATCCACGCGCAGCGATTCACCACAGGCATTCAACACATATTCAGTGCGCTGCTTATGTATTTCATCCGCATCGGAGAACAACACCGACATGCCCGCCCCCAACAATGCCGGCGTATTGGGCATCACCCGCACAAGATGCGCAGTCGCCCCCAGCCATTCATGCAAAGAGGCAGTATTCACGCCAGCAGCAATACTGATCACCGTCGCATCACTGTTCAAATGCTCCGAGACCCCCTGCAACGCGCCGTGCATCTGCTGCGGTTTCACTGCCAGAATCAATACATCGGCATTGACCACCACGTTCACATTCTGCTGCACGCAAGATACCGCATATTTTTCAGTCAAATAATCACGCCGCTCCTGTTGTGGCTCGGATACGCCAATGCGGCTGCCCTCGTGACCGGCGCTGCGCAAACCCGCAATCAATGCCTCGGCCATATTGCCGCCACCGATAAACGCTATATTCAATTGTTGCATCGTATTGTCCCGCCCCTGTTTTTATCCCGTTCACGATTTTTTATCCGCCAAATTCTGCCCAACTGCATCACAATGTCCGATGCCGCACATCCCAATCAGCAAGCAACACAGACCCCAAGCGCACCATCGTTGAGCCTTCCGCCACAGCCAGCTGATAATCGCCACTCATGCCCATGCACAACTCAAACGCAGCTGCGTCAGCAAGGCTTCCATTCAATAACGCATCCCGCAAGCCGCGCATGGCTCGAAACGCCCTACCTGCATCGCCACCTTCCCCCGCCATGCACATCAAGCCGGCAAACTGCAAGCCGTCCAGCTTTACCAATTCCGAGGCAAATGCCGACAACTCCGTCGCCCGAACACCACGCTGGCCTGCCACATCATCAATATTTACCTGAATCAGCACCGGCAAACGGCGATTAACAACATAGCGCGCCACAGCCTGCGCTGTTGGCAAATCATCACAGCTATGCCAAAGACTGGCATGACGGGCGACATACTTGGCCTTGTTTTTCTGCACCGGGCCAATCATGTGCCATGCACAATCTGGCCAGCGAGTCGCAC
>CAYOTF010000018.1:7884-22065 GCA_964406805.1 uncultured Zetaproteobacteria bacterium
GCACGATCACGCAATTGCTGCGCACGCGATTCACCAAAGCTCGTCTGACCGGCATCGATCAATAACTGTACCGCCTCATCCGGCGCATATTTACTCACCGCCAGCAACGCCACATCAGCCGCCGAAAGTTCATCATTCAACGTATTCAAACGCTCGATTAATGCCTCCGCCGCCATCATATTAGACAACGTTCTGCCATAAAATACGCTGCTCCACAGCACGATTCAACGTATGTTCATCGAGATATTCCAACTCACCACCTTCCGGCACACCACGCGCAATACGCGAAATCTGCACGCTCGCGCCCGCCTGACGCTGATAACGATTGGCCAGATAATGTGCTGTCGCTTCACCATCCACCGTTGCACTAGTGGCTAAAATCAATTCACCCACATCACCGCTGGCAATGCGCCCATCGAGCGCCAGCAAATTCAATTGCTCAGGCCCCATGCCATCAATCGGACTCAAACGTCCATGCAACACATGATAATGGCCACGATAGCCGTGGCCGCGTTCCATCATCAACACATCCACCGGCTGCTCCACCAGACACACCGTGCTCGCATCACGCCGCACATCATCACAAAAATGACAACGTCCCTGCTCCGCAAAACAACCGCAGACATCACAAAACCCCACCTGCTCATGCAGCACGGTCAGCGCTTCGGATAATTGCGCCGCATCACTGGCCGGCCGCGACAACAAATTCAATCCCAAACGCATGGCAGTTTTAGGACCAATACCAGGCAAGGATGACAACATTTCAATCACCCGCCCCAATGCCAACGGTACACCAGAGAGATTAATCACAGTAATAAAAACGCAGGCATCAAAGAGAAAAACCCGGCGGCAAGGGCAGGCCAGACATCAAACCTTTTTGTTTATCCTTCTGCATCTCGGCCACTTTAGCCGATGCCTGATTCACAGCCGCCGCCATCAGATCTTCAATCAGCCCCTTATCATGCTCCTCCCACAGGCTTGCATCGATGTCCACCCGACGCACCATCTGATCACCGGTCATCATGACCTTGACCATGCCACCACCAGCGTCGCCATAAACTTCCAACGTCGCCATTTCCGCCTGCATCGCCTTCATATCATCCTGCATCTTCTTGGCCTGCTGCATCATCTTTCCAATATTCATTCCTATCTCCTGATCAAGAAGCCAACACCTTTTACCGCAGAGGACGCAAAGTCACGCAGAGGAAAAACAAATCATTGGATTTTGGTGACATTCCACCACCAACCCATTCATGCCTTTGACTCTACCCTGCGTCCTTTGAGTCCTCTGCGGTGAAAGACGTTGACTTTAATTTTAACTATTTCTCATCCGACACACCGGCAGGCAATACCTTGACCAGCTTGGCATCCATTTCCTGCATCAGCGCCTGCACATGCGGATCATTCTCCGCCCCCTGACGCAAGCGTACTGCTTCAGCTCGAGCCTGTTTGGCGCGTTCCTGCGACAACGATTCGCCCTGATGTTGCTGACGCGATTCCCACAACACTTCGCGCCCCAACCATTCAGAAAAAGCCGTGCGATCCGCTACAGCAATCGCACGCTGCTGATGTTTATCGAGTGCCAAACGCACTTTATCTCCGGCCTTATCAGCAAACTCGACACACAGCACATGATCCAACATCGCCGACACACCCGGCTTGATCGCTGCAAACGCATCAACAGCCTGTTGCCATGTGGTAAAAGCTTTACCATCCACAGCACCTTGTTCATGCAAAGGTAAATTATCGCCGGTGTCATGTTCTACATGCGGTTTTTTCACAGACTGCGCAGCGGTTTTTTCCACGCTTTTTTCCACAATTTTTCCCGCACGCTTCTCTATCGGTTCTTCAGCCTTGGATAGCACCTCAGCTTCAGCCGTTAGCATGTTACTCTCTTGGACGACCGCCTTGCTCTCTTCAATACCTGTAAACGCAGGTGAACCTTGTTGCACCACCGTCTCCGAAATCGCAACTGCTGCAGTAACCTTGGATATAGCGTTCAAGCCACACAAACGCATCAGCACCATTTCAGCGCCCAAACGTTCATCCACCAGCGCCAAATCACGAATCCCCTGCAGCAACACCTGATAACGCAAATCCAAGCCTTGCGCCGTCAAACGATCAAATTGCTGCTGCAACCAAGCCCGATGTTCGACATCGATTTCAGCACCCAGCAAAGCACTATCAGCCTGCAAACAGGCTAGTTGATGCCACAAACGGCTCAATTCAAGTAACAGACTACGTGCTCCATATCCCTTACCAAGCGCATCACGAAAGCGCTGCACAGCCAGTGCTGCATCGGCAGCAAACACCGCCTCGGACAACGAACGATTCAGCGCATAACCCACCAAACCCAAGGCCGACATCACATCGACCGCCTTCAAATGTTCGCGCGAATAAGCCAATACCCGCTCACAGAGAGAGAGTGCATCTCGCACGCTGCCATCCGCCGCCTGTGCAATAGCCACCAGCGCATCATCATCAGCCCGGATCGATTCAGCTTGGAACACATGTTTAAGATAATCACTGATTTCAGACTGCCCCAAACGACGCAAATCAAAACGCTGGCAACGTGAACGCACCGTCACCGGCAATTTGTCCGATTCTGTCGTAGCCAGAATAAACAGCACGTGAGCTGGCGGCTCTTCCAGTGTTTTCAACAACGCATTAAACGCACTTTTCGACAGCATGTGCGCTTCATCAATAATATATACTTTGCTTTTTAAGCTTGTCGGCGGATAACGCACACCATCGAGAATCTCGCGCACATCATCAACACCGGTGTGGCTGGCCGCATCCATTTCCTGCACATCCAGATTCGCACCATCGGCAATACTGCGACAAGCCGAACATTCACCACACGGCTCACCCGAATCCGAAACTTCACAATTCACCGCCATCGCCATCAGCCGCGCAATGGTTGTTTTACCCACCCCGCGAATACCACAAAGCAAATAAGCATGTGCCAGATTACCGCTCAACAGAGCGTTTTTCAGTGTGCGAACCACCACATCCTGACCAACAAGGTCGGCAAATTTCTGTGGTCGCCAGCGTCGCGCCAATACCAAATAAGACATGTCGCCACTCTACGGTTTGCCCTCTGCCACGCAATGGCACAAGGCAATCGCATTCGCATAAACCACCCACAGCCACGCACAACCCTCCATCTCAGCCAACTTATTGTTTCCTATTTAAGCGACACGACACTAAAGTCCCACCATCTCACATAAGGAGCAAAAATGCCCCTCACTGCAAAACTTCATTCTATCCCTCTCATCGGCCTGTTTATCTCTCTTGCGCTTTTCATGTCAGGCTGCGAACAAAAAAAATCCGATCAAATTCAATGGCAACTCCCCCTTGAAGCTCCGAACGACCCTCATGGCACGCAACACAATTCATCCTCTGTACCAGCATGGGCTGTAGCCCAACACGGTGAAGCAGAAATCGTATGGCTGCAGAAAAACACGAGTAAAATATTCACCACAGCCATCGCATTGGGTGGCGCGACCCGCATCCATGGCTGGGATATTCAGTTACTTGGACTGGCTTCTGGACTACGCGTGAAAAATAAAGCTTTCCTTAACGATAAAAATATAGACAATCCCGCCGCGCTCGTAGAAATCCGCCACAATGATGAACTTATTTATCGTGGCTGGTTGTATGAGCAGTTTCCAGAATTATTCGGCATGGATAATCCGGAATGGAAAGTTTGGCTGAAAAGCATTACTCTCCGCCCCGCTTCGCAAGAAGCTGCTAAACAAGGCTCCCTTAGCTCAGCTGGATAGAGCATCTGACTACGAATCAGAAGGCCGGGCGTTCGAATCGCTCAGGGAGCGCCATATAAACCCTTGATACATAAGGAAAAAACACAAAGAGCTGCCTTCGGGTGGCTCTTTTGTTTTCCGCTTTCGGTGTGCATGCGGTGTGCGGTATGCAACCTACAGTCCTGCACACACTCCACTATTTTATATACTAATAAAAACTCTAAAAGTCAAGTAAGGTGTTGTTTTTATTGAATAAGTTTGACACGACTCTAATTAACATTACTCTCACGCACATGGAGTCGGTGGAAAGTCACCGCGAAAGGTCAAGCAAGCTCTGTTACAGTGTAACAACTTCACCCAAATCCTGAAAACGCAGAGGCTAAAACGACATGAGGCAGTCCGACAACTGCTGTTCTCATTGAAACTGCGCATAGACCCGAAAACCGGGGGCTTGCGGAATTAACTTAACCGCAAGTGAGCCAAACGAAACCACCCAGTTCAGTTGCTGGGAGTGGTGACAGCGACAGCTGCCTGCGTCCAAGGGGTATAATTCCATCACACGGATGGTCGCCTAAGTTGAATATCAGTGCATTTAACCAATGCGCTTGGACTCTACTTATGTCGAACACAGCCCCAACAGCACACAATGAAATATTAACAACAAAAGAAGCAGCGGCTTTCTTACGCATCCATTACGCCACGTTCATGAACAAAAAGAGCTTAGGCGATTTCGACGGCTTGCGCTCTTATCAGCTACCCAATACACGCGGTCACCGGTATTTGAGATCAGATATCATCCAGTGGTTGGTCTCATGTAATGAACCGAAACCAAAACTAGGTCGGCCAAGGAAACAGGGGTAAGGAAGAGCCTCCGGCGAGCGGAACGCGTCGTGGCCTGCACATCAACCAAACCCTTGTCGAGAAAGGATCACTATAACTTCATTCACCCAGCTCAACACGATGGAGAAGTTATAGTGTGGCAATCATCCCTTGACCGTGGAGCATGGCGCAAAGTATTGAACGCAGATGATATGTGTCGTTTTTTGCGTACAGAAAACGACATATACATGTCTGTAGCCAGCTTTAACGGCTGGAGGCGCATTGCTCTACTTAAAGAGTTACACACGCTTTACGTCGATATAGATAACCCCAGATTAACTATGCAGCAGGCTTTAGAAGCATGTGATGACATGATGATCCCTAAGCCGAACATAGCCGTCGAATCCGGTGGCGGCGTTCACTTATATTGGTTAATCGTACCTGAACAGAGAGGCCGACTTGGGCTGTGGCAGCTAGTGCAAAACAGCCTCATTAAAAAACTGGCTGAAATCGGTTCAGATCGTGTCGCAAAAGATTGCACCAGAGTCTTAAGGCTATCAGGTACAACAAACTCAAAGAGAAATGCAACATGCATGGGGTATGCCTTACACCCTAACAGATATGATTTGACTGACCTGGCCTTCGAAGTCGTTGATCGTGACGAAAATAGAAAGAAAGCAACCGTCACAGATATAGCAGCAAGAAAAAAAACAGTCCACAAAAACTTAACGGGTAGCATATACGCACGGTGGCATCTCGTTTACCAAGATTTGCTCACGATAGCAGAGTATCACGGGAGTATTCCCAAGGGTCATCGAGATCAGTGGTGCTTCCTGCAAGCAGTCGCTTTAAGTTGGTTCACCCATCCGGAAGGGTTGGAGAGTGAGATCAGGCACAACATGAAGCGCTATACAACTCTTGACGCTAAAGCCATGACCTCAATGTCTAGTGTCCTGGGCAGAGCAGGGAAAGCCGCGAAGGGCGAAAAGATGGAGTGGCAAGGCCAACAAGTCGATTATCGCTACAGATTCAAACGTGAGACGCTTTTCAACTCTATTGAGGCATTGATACCTGCGGAACTAGAGAGCTGCTTGAGGGCGATTGTAAGCGATGAGACAGCCTATGAGCGCAAGAAAACCAGAGACGCAAACAAGAACTCGCAGCGGCAAACAAAAGGTGTAGCAGAGAAACGCAGACGAGGTGTGGAGATGCTTAAGCAGGGGTGTAGCGTCGAAGAAATCATGAGTGTTACGGGCGCTGGTAGGAGTACGGTTTTTCGTTGGAAACAAAGGGAATTTTGAAAAGTCTCATTTTTGACTCCTTGTATAGCCCTCCCCCCCGCCTATGACCTTGAATTTAAGGTGATTGGGGTGTGGGGTTATAAGGGGTACAGGGTTATGACCTTAAAAACTTTTGAAATCCAATCAATATCAAGAAGGGAACCTGGAACATAATTAAGTCAGAACAAAGTTGCAACCGAAGCCGCTAGGCGAGAGGTGTGCGACGTTGTGATATATGATTCATGTAATGAGGGAACCCACTGTACAAAGTTTAAGTCATAACAAAGTTGCAACCGATGCCGAAGGCAGGAGGTGTGCGACGTTGTGACATATGATTCATGTAATGAGTGAACCCACTGTACAAAGTTTAATTTAGAGCACCCTACACGGGGCGCGCCTCCGGAGAGCGCCCCTCATCATGTAGTGGATTACAACGGCACCCAACCTTTACTCACACCCTCCGGTGTAAGTGGTCGCGCGGCGACCCGGTTGAGCACCACTACTTCGATTTCATTTTGAGTGTAGGCAAAAGCAGCAATCAAAACCAACGGGAAGAACCTTTCTTTTAGGAACCAAAACCAATCACCATGGCAAACCCTCCACCCCGCGCTGGGGCAGAGCCAGCACCCCGGATCGAACCCTGAAAAAACCCCGCATCCATGTGGACGAAAATTTGCCAGCATGATACTTTCTTAGTTGCTAGTATTTGCATTAAAATTACATGAAAAACATAATGACCACATAATTTATATGGTTTTGCTGGCACTATATTTTGCAACGATTCTTGCACTAATGGCGGAAATGTTTACCCTCATTTTCTTGACTTCTAGCGCGTAAATTAGTATTTGCCAGCAATTTGCCAGCAACCCCAAAACGCACGCATGATTACGCCAGAAGCAGCGAATAATGCGCTAGTATTTTCATTAAGATTACATGAAAAATAGAATAGCCACATAATTTATATGGTTTTGCTGGCACTATATTTTGCAACGATTCTTGCACTAATGGCGGAAATGTTTACCCTCATTTTCTTGACTTCTAGCGCGTAAATTAGTATTTGCCAGCAATTTGCCAGCAACCCCAAAACGCACGCATGATTACGCCAGAAGCAGCGAATAATGCGCTAGTATTTTCATTAAGATTACATGAAAAATAGAATAGCCACATAATTTATATGGTTTTGCTGGCACTATATTTTGCAACGATTCTTGCACTAATGGCGGAAATGTTTACCCTCATTTTCTTGACTTCTAGCGCGTAAATTAGTATTTGCCAGCAATTTTGCCAGCACCCCAAAACTAACCATTCGAGGTTGCTGGCCAAGCATTTTGTGTTGCGGGCAATCCAAAAGCACCCTGAATCAACAAAAACAGCATGCCAGCACTTCAAAAAGCACCCAAAACGCCCACATGCAACCGGAAGTATCATGCTGGCCTTTTTCTGTAAAGGTGAATTCGGGTGAGTTGCTGGGTATGGACGGGGTGGGCTTGATGCGTGTAAGTAGTTGAAAACAAATCGAATACTTCAAGGGAAACGGTTTGATTTCGGGGTTGATTCAGGGTGTTGAGGGGGTTGATTTGAGGTGCTGCCTTACCCCGGCGCGGGGTGGAGGGTTATTCATAGTGATTTTGGTTTGTTTGAACAGGAAACCAAAGAAAGCCACTCAAGCTCACAGAATCCACAACACGGCATTTTTATTATGCAACCTACACCTGTACCGCAGAAGAGAACGAAGGTCGCTTACAGAGCATTCACACGCAGTACAAGGGAGCTCACACGCTGGCACCACTGCGCAGTCCACGCCCCTATGCAGCCGGGGCTCCCTCTTCTTCTGTGTGCTACTCCCATGGCTTTATCTGCCCCAGAAATCAATGCATTTAGTATATGAAATCATCATACAATGAGAAAACAAAATGTATGAAAAAATCATAGTTTTCATATTTTACATTACAATATAGAGAAATCTATACTTGTTCCTGGACTATAACACACCCGACGCACCTACGGTGGCCGGGCGTGACCTCCCTTTCATAATACGTTCTGACTTCATTATTCAAGCATAGCATGCTTCCACCACGGTTAGAATGAATCCAAATCGTCATAACATTGACATGAAAATCATCATACAGTGATTTCATACATTTTATATTAAAATATAATATAAACACCGATAAAATGTTTATACATAACACTTTCACGGCATTCATATTCATAATATTTTAATTGTATGACGATTTTAATACATTTGTATGAAAAAATAATATAAATTATAATATACTAGGGTTCCACTTTCTCGAGTGTCGAGCAAAGCAGTCATGCTTGTGTTGCGTTTGATGGCTCAGCCATTGGTTATGCTGATCGCAAACCTCCTACACTCGGAAATATCGAGATATGAAAGTCTGCCCCCTTCGCGCCGGCACGGTAAATTAAAAGAAATCATCATCAGTAATTGGACGCATGATGCTTGGATAACGGTCATTATCAGGGACGTCTTTTTTTATGCTCCTCCACATCCCCCTAAGCATTGGGATGCCTTCCCCATTTTTTACTTGCAACTGTTCAACAACCTCGCCTGAGCCGTAGTAGTGATAATTGCTTATCAGATCCTGCAGAAAAAAGTTGCCTTGTAGCGCATCACAATGCACACACCCATTAGATAAATATGATCGCCTTTCAGTTTTCGAGTATCGTTGTCTAATAGTACCAATTCCATGAGTGCGCATATTGGCGAACCCATGCTTCAAAAGCAATTCAGGGACACCGTCCAAATCAAATTCCATCATCTGGAATGGTAATCCATGAGGTCCATATAAAATCAGCCCTAACACCAAGTATGTTTTCTTTTTACATCGCCAGCATATATCGCTCCCACGCACTATTCCGGCTTTAAATATTGAATGCTCGTTTGGATACCACTGAATGTATCCGCGCATAAGATTCTCTGCAAATAGGCCTAAAGAAGAGTTAAATTCAGGCACACTATAGTGACCTTCCGTTGCGCCTTTCAGGACATGGAAGGCAGGTGTCCGCTCTTCGGTTATCAAGTTTTTATACCTTACATTGATCTTGTTTCTAGCAGGCTTAATGAACCAGGCACATCTCACTCCAGATTCAGTGTATTTGACCTGCCGTCGCCTAGTTTCCTCATCAGACTGAGGTGACCATTGAGCTTCTAGTGCGACGGACACATTACCCTTCGTGCAAAAAACATCAGCAACCCATATCTCTCCTGATGGTGTTTCCCCTCGCCACTCTGTTGTTACACTCCAGCCCGCTTTCTTGGCAGCAAGAGCCAGTATGGTTTTTATTTGGAGATGTTCTTTTGTCTCTGGGGCAGAAGTACATGCCCCACGTCTTGAGTGGGCAAAGAAACGTGTTCCAAGCTTGCTTGTTTTAGGGATACCCTTGTGACCACAACAGGGCATTAAAAGTTCTTGATTGCGGTATGTTTCTCGGAGTTCATTCCAATTGAATGTAGTCATTTCAAAAGAAAGAATGTCGCTTCCATTCAAGAGGGCTCTAAGGGGCATGCGTATTACTCCGGCATATCAATATAGGAATGAGTATAGCTTATGAGTTCAGAGGACATAGTACATAATTATCTCACTACCACTTGCCACCGATATTGGCGGCTACTTTCAATTAGCACCAATAAGGTTGATCTGCAACACACAGGGTATTGAGTTAGCCTAGAAGACTGACGAGATCCGCAGCGCGCAAATGCGTATATCTTGCGAGCATTTGATATGTCTTGTGTCCAGTGATGGCTTTCACTTGCTCGGTTGATAGACCCTTCTCGAATAATCTTGAGGTGGCCTCATGACGCAGATCATGGAAGTGTAGATTGATTATGATCTCATCACGCTCACCATCTAATGACATGCACCTTTTGCAAATACGACTAAATGCCTTCGATATGGCTTGATCTGTCATACCGAAAACAGGATCACTACCCATACTCACAACCTCAGCCAGCAACCCTCGAGCAATAGAGGATAAAGGGACGCTCCGAGCTTCTCCGTTCTTTGTATCAGGTAAGTGGATGACATCACCCGCCCCATCGATATATCTAGGCTGAATGAATGCGATCTCACCTTGTCTCATCGCAGTCTCAACAGCGAACTGGATAATGAGACTCATTGTCCCGCCGTACACCTTCGCCGCCGCAATCAATCGCTCATACTCATCATCCTGCAAGCGCCTGTTTCGCTGTGTTCGCTTCACAGATGGCTTGGCAACAGATGAACAGGGGTTGATCAAATAATCCATGTGCCATTCCCTGATAGCAGTAGTAAACACATGGGACACAAGTGCGAGAGCTAACCTGACCGAATTCAAACCAACCACCTCGCCCCGCTGGTCACGAAAAGCCGCAACGTCAGCAGACTTGATGGAAGCCAAAGGCAAACCTGCGATAGGGTACTTTTGAATCTGCCGTGCTTGAGATGCTTCACGCCAGCAGGCCTGCTTTTTCTTGATAGACACTGTCTCTATGTATTTATCCAAGGCTTGCGCAAGCGTCATGTTCTCTGCCGCCGAACGATCCACCCAGCTGCCCGACTGCAGCTTGGACTTCACATCGACTTCAAATGCCGCTGCCTCCCTTCGAGTATCGAACGTAGCACCAGCCACCACCTTGCGCTTGTGATACACCTGAACGCGGTATGTATAGCCCCCTTTCCATTTCCTACGTGTAATCGCCATTTCCAGACTCTCCCCTTTTGCGGTGTGCATGCGGTGTGCGGAATCTAAATCTAAGCGTGATATGTCCGTGATGCAAGCATGAGAAAAACCTATATATAGCAACACATATTTCATATTTTTTGAGAATATACATAAGGTTATTTTCAGACTACGAATCAGAAGGCCGGGCGTTCGAATCGCTCAGGGAGCGCCATATAAAACAAGGGGTTACGCAAGTAGCCCCTTTTTTATTGCCCAAAATAGTCAATGCTTAATTTTTAGCAACCATCATTTTCTACCTTTCTTTTTCTTTGCCTTTGCTTGGTTTACTGGGCTTACTACTTTGCGGCCTTGGCTTGGCGCAGGTGCATTAGCTTTCTTTGCTTCATTAGCGAACCCACGACTTTGTTGTGTTAATGTTCTATCTCGCTCATTGTGTACTTGTTGCATATCGCTAATTAGCATTTTAATGATTGCGCTTATAGCGCTTGATATATTTCATCCCTGCTTGGCACATATCAAACTGAATGACACATGATCTACAAACGCAGAAATGATACGGCGGGGCATTAGCAAAAGGCGGCGTGCATTTGCACACCGCCTTTTTTGTCATAACCAACGAGGGAGGAGGTTAGACAATTCTTAAATCATGGACGATTGTCCTTAAACATACGCCAACCACTAATCATGGTACTAATCATGCTCTGTCGTGACATAATATCTTCACGAATCGCTGCATAGACATGAATCATTACGAATATGATGATCAGCCACATACCCAGATGATGGTAGGTATGCACATCCTGACTCTGGCCGAACAATGGATTTACCCATGAGGTAAACATTTCATATTGCCAGGATCCCATACCCGCGCCTTCACCATACATGGAGAAACCAGTAATAATCATGAACATGATACCAAGTACAAACAGAAAGAACATTGCAATCGCAGCCATCGGATTATGACCCACATACTTCTTGGGTTCCTTCTCCAAAAACAAATACCATTTTACTTCAAACCAGGCTTCTTTCCATGCCCGGACAGTATGCGGCGGTATGAACAGTTGCTTGGCATGGTCATTGCCCACAAAAGCCCAGTAAATTCTGCCTAAGAAACCGACAAGCAGAATATAACCAGCAGCAAAATGTGCAAAGCGGATATAACCCATTAGAAAATGGTCACTGGCTTCTCCCGGCATGGTTGGCAGCGGGCTACCTATAAAGTACCCGGTAATACAGAGAACAAGAATCGATAGTGCATTAATCCAGTGCCACAGCCGCACAGGAGCTTCATAAACATAAACAGCTTCTTCAGCATGTTTCGGGTGTTCCATTACTTCAGACATTTTTTACCTCCTGAGTAGTTTTTAAGCACCCGGACAATGACCGGGTGCTTGTGATTTCCAGATTCACGCTCAACGTACTTTAGCATTGACCACTTCCTGACCGTCCTCACTCATCACATGAGTTGAACAGGCCAAGCACGGATCAAAGCTGTGCAGGTTACGCAGGATTTCCACCGGTTCTTCAGGACGCTCCACCGGTGTCCCCAGTAAACAGGCTTCAAATGCACCAATGTTTCCAGCCGGGTCACGTGGCGAACCATTCCATGTCGTTGGCACGACACATTGGTAGTTTTCAATACGACCATCCTTAATCCGAATCCAGTGACCCAGCGCGCCGCGAGGAGCAGCCGCAGTACCAACGCCCTTGGCTTCTTTCGGCCAAGTTGCAGGATCCCATTTTTCCATATTGGCAGTAGAGGAGTCGCCGGCCTTGATATTATCAATCAGACTCTGCCAGTCACTCACCATCATATCAGATACGTATTGTGATTCGAGAGCACGAGCCAGCGTGCGTCCAATTGTTGATTGCAGAATAGGCTTCGCCCCCAAATCAGTTCCCGCCAGCTTATTGAAGGCAGCAATACTTCTGTGGATTTGATCTTGCACATATTTATTGCCTTGAGCATAGGCCAGTACATAACGGGATAGAGGCCCGACTTCGACCGCATGACCACGCCAGCGAGGAGATTTAATCCATGAGTATTTGGCATTTTCATCGATTTCTTCGATATTGGTACGCGTACCCTTGGTGGCCTCTCCCAATTCATAATTCGGTTCGGTAATACCATCCCATGGATGCAAGCCTTTGCTTTCATCCGGATATTTGTACCATGAATGCGTAACAAACTCCTGAACCTGTTCTGGATCACGCGGATCAACCGGCATAACATTATCCCAGTTGTCATCAAGAATCACGCCGCCCGGAAGTTGATCCGTAGACTTATCATGATTGATCGTCGGGTATGCACCATAATCCATAATGCTCTTCGCGCCGAGGCCACCGCCCCACAGTTGTTTCTTATAGAAACTGGCAATCGCCAACACATCAGGCACATACACATTATCGTTGAATGCTTTCATCTCATCAATACGAGCTTTCACAAAGTTCAGACGCTCCATATTCAATGGCGCTCCGGCAGCCATATCTCCATCCATATTGATCGCACAAGGTACGCCACCAACCAGATAGTTCGGATGCGGATTTTTACCGCCGAATACGGTATGTACTTTCACAAACTCTTTCTGAAGATCCAGAGCTTCCAGATAATGCGTTACCGCCATCAGATCTGCTTCTGGAGAAAGTTTATAAGCAGGATTATCCCAGTATCCATTTTTGAAGGGACCTAGCTGACCGGATTCAATAAATTTACGGATGCGTGTTTGTATATCACGAAAATAACCGGGGCTGGATTTTGGATGGTGCGGCCCAATCAATTGTTGCAACTGCGATGTCGCTTTCGGGCTCGCCTTCAGCGCATTGATAGGATTAACCCAATCCAGCGCATGCAAATGATAAAAGTGAACCACATGATCATGCACTTGCAATGTTTTTGCCATCATTTCACGAATAAGAAACGCATTGCGTGGAATTTCAATATCAAGCGCATCTTCCACGGCTCGAACAGATGCCAAAGCATGGCAGCCCGTGCAAACGCCACAAATACGTTCAACAAACGCCCAGGCATCGCGTGGATCACGCCCTTTTAGAATCACTTCAAGGCCGCGCCACATTGTACCCGTCGATACAGCATTGGTAATGATATTATTGGCATCAATATTTACTTCGACGCGCATATGCCCTTCAATACGAGTCACCGGATCAACAACAACACGCTGACCACCATTATTGAGGGTATAACCGTTTGGCGTAGTAATTACACTCATTCTTATTCTCCCTGTCCGTCATGTTTTGTTGTTGCGCGTTTGATTGCAGTCACAGCAGCATGAGCAGCCACAGCAGTACCTACCACCGCAGCAGCAGTTCCACCGACTGTATCCGCATTCGCTTCCACACCGAATTGATGAATATTGGTCAGGCGATTATAGAAGCTGCCTTTATCCCAGAATCCATCTTCGGAGCAACCAATACAGCCATGTCCAGCCTGAATCGGAAAGGAAGTGCCTTCGTTCCAGCGAATCGTGGAACAGGCATTGTAGGTTGTCGGCCCTTTGCAACCTACTTTATACAAGCAGTAACCTTTGCGTGCATATTCATCATCAAACTCTTCCACAAACTGCCCGGCATCAAAGTGCGGGCGGCGATAACATTTATCATGAATACGTTGGCTG
>CAYOTF010000019.1:0-12633 GCA_964406805.1 uncultured Zetaproteobacteria bacterium
TAGTAAATGTCAAAACCCATATATTCTGCGCGCCTGAATGCACTAATGGTACAAAATACACGTAATCCACGCCATCCTTAACCGACTGCATTTGCTCACTGATCAAAGCCTTGTGTAACAATGTATGGTCAGTAAATTTAGCAAGACCATCATCACTCTGACCTGTATAGTTACTCAATTGTATATCTTCTTTGGCTATCGCACTACGCACTTCAAAGCCAAAAAAACACACCAACTCATTCACTTGTTTTAAACTATTGATGATCTCAGCTTGTAACTGCTCCACAGTCTCCTGCGCAGTCAAATGCAGCGCACTGTTACAAACCTGACATACCATCTCAGGTTTCTCTTGCTTCAACACCCTTTCTACCGCGACTTCAGGCAACGTTTATCCCCCCTCCTTATGATCCCGATATCTAACATACAGCACAAGCTTCAGAGTTGTCAGATTTGCAACGCGACTTACGTCACTATTCAGCTTAACTAAAAGTACGGCTTTAGCCGTGCTCTATTGGTGTGTCTGGCGCGGCTAAAGCCGCACTTCCAAGCATGAAACGTAACGACTCAGCACCCCTACCTCAAATGGCTGTAACTGCTCAGGTCACCCCTGATTTATTCGAGTTCAAGGCGAAAAGGCACAGTGTGCTCCTGCACTCGAGCCTTTTTAACGCAGAAATCGGGCAAATCAGGGGATGACCTGAGTAGTTACCATGAAACTAAACTTAAAAAAGATCAATATCGCCTTCATCCATACTCTCCTGTGAAACCGGATTACTATCCTCTAACTGCAGAGTCTGATGATAGGCCGCCATGGCAGTGTGGATGCTGGCGATTTTCAAAACATACGTTTCAATACGAATATCAGACTGATCCAACTCTTTCAGCCCATCTGTCAAAATTTCAATCATGCCACCCATACGCCCCAAATGACGATCGGTATGACCAAGGCTTTGGGTAGAAATATCTTCAAACTGTAAGGCTCGAATAGCTGCACCCAAATGCTGGCGCATCTCGGCATTGATTTGATTCACCTGCACCCGACTACTGGTTACAACGTCATTGATCTGGAAAAAGTGCTGCAGAATTTCTTCCACCTTTTCCTTGGCAGCAAACACTTCACCCATATCTTTTGAAGCAGTAATATCAATCAAACGATGCGTTTTTTTGAATTGTACCATCGTTTTTGAAACATATTCATTTTCTACCGTCTGCTTTTCTCGCAATTCAGCAATCAGCTGACGCACCCGTGCCGAATCCATTTCTTCCGCTTCACTGCAAACACACAGTTGTGCGATCAACCGTTCCTGCTCATCTTCCATCGACACCACCACCTGCAGGCGTTTCTGAACAGCATCCATGGTTGTTAAAGCATTCAAGTTATTTTTACTACTAAGCAACAATGTATCCACCAAACCGGTTAAGATAACACTGGCATGCTCCGCTTTTTGAAAAATATTATCCCCATCACTGGAGCCGACCACATCCATCATCATCGCTGTCATGGTTTTCATTTGTCGATCCGAAGCATCATGGATCGATTCAAAAGCCCCATGCAACGATGCAATAGCATCCTTGAGCAGCGCTTCAACCTGGGCAGTCTGATTGCTGATTGCATCCACTTCGCCCGACATGCTCTCCTGCATATCCCGCAATACTGCAGTCATCGACTGTGTTAATGAAACTTCGTTGTTATTTGACATCACTCATCTCCTTGCTTCCTACCCAATCCTGTTTTACGCAAGACTGTCCAAATCAACCCTGTTCAAGCCGGTCTTATTCAATCCGATCTAATTCAATCCAAATGCGCCAATAAGGTCGGTGCAATTTTATTCAAGGCTTTCACATCTTTTGCAGCACCCAGTTTATACGCTGAGCCCGGCATGCCCCAAACCACACTCGTCGCTTCATCCTGAATCAACGTGTATGCACCGGCATCGAGCATTTCTTTCATGCCTTCCGCACCATCGGCGCCCATGCCTGTCAGCATCACCGCAATCGCATTGGGTCCAACATTTTGCGCCACAGATCTGAACATCACATCCACTGAAGGTCTGTGCCGATTGACTGGCGGCCCATCATTCAAACTGCAGATATAACGCGCCCCATCTCGCTTGACCAATAAATGCTGCTCCCCCGGTGCCAGATAGACATGGCCTGGAATAATTTGTTCGCCATGTTCAGCCAACTTCACCTTCATCTGACAATTGTTATCCAGACGCTGAGCATACGATGCACTAAACGCCACCGGCAAATGTTGGGAAATCACAATGGCTGGAAAACCGGAAGGCAATGCAGCCAAGACGTGTGCAGTGGCTTCCGTGCCACCGGTTGATGCACCGAGCGCAACAATTTTTTCCGTTGTTCTAAAATGACTTTTACTCGTTTTTCTACTCAATACCGCATCGGCCGTCTGGTTGGCGCTGACCGGCGCTATTTTTGCTGTGCTATGTTTGCGTGCGCTTACCCGCGCGCCAGCAGCCATGCGTACCTTGGCAACAATTTCATCGGCATATTCTTCCAGCCCACTACCAAGTGCCGATGGTTTACTGACAAAATCCACCGCCCCCAAATCAAGGGCATCGAGCGTCACATCCGCCCCCTTCTGGGTTAATGAAGAAACCATCACCACAGGCATCGGTCGCAAACGCATCAAATTGGCTAAAAAGGTCAAACCATCCATGCGAGGCATTTCCACATCGAGTGTTAATACATCCGGATTCAGTTGTTTGATTTTATTGCGCGCAATCAACGGATCCTGGGCTGTACCCACCACCTCGATGCCACTCGCCTTTTCAAAAATGCTAGTCAACATCTGCCGCACCAACGCCGAATCATCGATTATCAATACTTTTATCTTAGCCATAATCATAACCCTCTTTTTAAGCCACAGATGGACACAGACACACGCAGATAAAAGTCAAAACCGTTTATAATCACAAACCACCTCTGCGCATATATCTGTGTTCATCTGCGTTCATCTGTGGCTTCTGCCGTGCAACTTCTTTTTTTAGCCACGGATGGACGCAGATACACGCAGATTAAAATCAAAACTATCCATATTCACCAACCACCTCTTCGCTTATATCTGTGTTCATCTGCGTTCATCTGTGGCTCAAAGCTTTTGACGTTTACTTTCAAAACAAATCCACTTCGCCGCCAACGGGTTTATCTTCAATATCGCGGAAATATTTCTTCTCGCGTTCAAGCAAGGTGTCGTTGTGTAAACAGGCCAGCTTTTTCATTAATACACGACCTGTTTTGGGGAAATAATAAATTTTACGTGGCTGGGTGCCATTTAGATCCTGTGATAACACTGGCAACCCTTCTTCCTGCAGATAATCAAGCACAAAACTGGCATTGCATGCACCAATATCCGATAATCCCTTCACAATGCGTCCGCCGCCAAACACCTTCACTTCCAGATTTTTGCGCATGCCGCCATGCGAGAGAATATCATTGATCAAATGCTCCATAGCATAGTTGCCAAAGCGGGTGATATTATCTGTCACCGTACTTTTCCAGGTGCTGCGCTCACCTTCATGAATCGGCAACATAAAATGGTTCATGCCTCCAATACCAAACACCCGATCTCTGATACATGCCGACACACATGAACCGAGCACTGTCACCACCGCTTCTGCATTGGTGGTCACATAATATTCACCCGGCAACAATTTAGCCGTGGGTATATTATGCGCACTATCAAAATAGGTATTGATATGATCAAAGCCGGGTAAACGTGTATCAACCGGGATAGCCACTAGCTACCCCGCTTGGCGTAAACAGATTTTCCGCACAAGGAAAAGCGTGTACTCATATTATTCATCGCTTCGGAATGGCCTAAAAACAAATGGCCGCTAGATTTCAACATATCAGCATAACGATTCATCAGTTTTTGCTTGGTTGGCATATCGAAATAAATGATCACATTGCGACAAAAAATAATATCAACCGGACCTTTCATCGGCCAATCTTTCAATAAATTGAGTTGACGAAAATAAATCAGATCCTGCAATTCCGATTTCACACGCACCTTGCCCGGCTGGCTGCTGTTTTTGCTAAACCAGCGCTTCACCACTGATTTATCCAAGCCTTCAACCCGTGTTTCATCATACACACCATGTTCACCATGCTGCAACACATCCGTATCGAGATCGGTAGCCAGTATTTTCACATCCCAACCCGGCGGCATGGTTTCAGCCACGGTCATGGCAATCGAATACGGCTCTTCACCCGTTGAACTGCCCGCCGACCAAATGCGAATCCGACGGCTGGCACTGTTGGATTTGATTAACTCAGGCAATACTGTTTTTTTCAAATAATCAAAGTGATGTGCTTCGCGAAAAAACGAAGTCAGATTGGTGGTCACCGCATTGATAAACTCGCCAAACTCATCACCATCTTCATCGTGCTCGAGCAGATCAATATAATCTTTAAACGAAGACAAGCCCACTTTACGTATGCGTCGCGACAACCGGCCATAGAGCATATCTTCCTTACCATCGGTCAACTGAATGCCGGTGTGGCGATCCACCAACTGACACAGATGATTAAAATCCCTGCGTGTATAAGTGAATTCACGTTTTTGTTCAGGCATGTCTATGCCGCCGCCTTTGCCGTAAAGCCCATACCATCCTGTAAGCCGAGGATGATGGCTGTCTCGCGCAACACATCCGATACCGATAGCCACTGCACAGCAACCGAACGCGTCTTGGCTTCCTTTACAAAGGCATAGATTAGTTGCACACCGGCTGCATCCACACGGCTCAGTGCTTCACTCTGGATGGAAATATCAACTTGCGCATCCAATATCTGCGACAGGGTTTGATGCATCATTTCCGCCTCAGCAATACCAAGGCTACCTTCCAGCACCAAATCACCCGACACATCAACCACGTCAGCCACATCATCGGCGGCTGGTTTCTCACCAGCCTGTTTAATCCAATCCAGTGAATCGTTCTGCTTCTCTTTCTTACCCATCACAACCCTCGCTTTTAGGCTTTAATCATACCACACCCGAACTTTCAGCCACAGATGAACACCGATAAACACAGATTAGTCTTTCCTCTGCGTCCTCTGCGTCCTCTGCGGTGAAAGCCTTTGACCCGGTTTCGCTATCAATCCCATCAATCCATCTTAAATATTGAAATAACACTGCGCAAGTCACCAGCCTGATCATTCAGCCGCTGGCTCGCTGCGGCGGATTCTTCCACCATGGCGGTATTCTGCTGGGTGCCTGCATCGAGCTGTGCAATGGCTTTATTGATTTGATCAATGCCGGAAGTCTGCTCAATACTGGCCGCAGCAATTTCGGCAATAATATCGCTCACCTTGGCAACCGCACCACGAATATCATTCAGCGCAGCACCGGATTCATCCACCAGTTTGCTACCAGCATCGACACTCTCAACACTGCTATTGATCAATGTTTTAATTTCTTTAGCAGCCTCTGCAGAGCGCTGTGCCAACGTGCGCACTTCACCTGCTACCACCGCAAAGCCACGACCCTGCTCACCTGCACGGGCAGCTTCTACAGCCGCATTGAGCGCCAACAGATTGGTTTGGAAAGCGATCTCATCAATCACACCGATAATATCGGCAATTTTGCGACTGCTGGTATTGATTTCGGCCATTGCAGTTACCGCTTGATCAGCCACCTTGCCACCATTTTCAGCCTGATCACGGGCATCTGCTGCGAGTTGATTGGCCTGTCTGGCATTGTCGGCAGTCTGTTGCACTGTGCCGGTAATTTCTTCGATACTGGCTGCCGTTTCTTCCAGCGCTGCTGCCTGCTCCTGCGTACGGCTACTGAGTGTATTATTACCTTCAGATATTTCACCCGAACCCAAACTAACTTCTTCAGCTGAAGCATGCACATCACCCATCACCTCAGCCAATTTAGCTGCCGTATTATTGGCCGATTGTTTAATATCATCGAATTTACCTGCGTAATCATTGTTCATTCGATAGGTCAAATCACCGGCTTCCAACGCTGCAAGGCTAGCCACTGTATCATCGACAGCCTGCTCAACCGTTGTGGTTAACGCATTCAAGGAATTGGAAAGATCAACAAAGAAGCCCTGTTTACCTTCCAGGCTAATACGCTGACTCAAATCACCCGCCTGTGCCGCTGCAACAATGTCACCGACTTCTTTTTCTGCCGCCACTTCCGCACTGCGATCATTCCATTCGGCTACCGTACCCACACGTTCACCTGCTTCATTGAATACAGGGCTGGCTGTCACCTGCACGACTAAACCATCACCAAAGACCAAATCACCCGTAGTAATCACAGATGTCAAACCATCCAGCATACGGCGCTGATGCGATGGATCTTTGTGGAAAATATCAATACTGGAACCGATTAACTTATCCGGATCAAAATCATTCAACACTTGCGAAAAGGCATCACGATAATTTGTGAACATTTTTTCAGCTGCTGCATTCATATAAAACAATCTATAATCGACATCGGCGAGCTGAACAGGTAACGATATTTGATCCAATGCAGCCTTAATCTGCAATGCCTCCTGCGCCTGCTCGTTGATTTTCAACATCGAATAACCTTGGGTGATTTGCATGGATTTAAGCCCTGCTTGCAACACACCAATCTCATCCTGCGAATCAAGCTCCACCCAATCGAAATAATTGCCTTCAGCAATATGAGCCAGCTTCTCGGTGGTGTAATTCAAACGTTTCACAAAGCTGCGCAACAACACCCAGGAGCACAACAAAGCCAACAACAACGACACGGCTGCGGCAATGGTCGATTCATTACGAATATCCAGAAAAGTCTGTTCTGCCTCTACCGCTTCCTCAACACTTACTTCTTGCTGAACACCGGCAAAACCTTTGCCTGCATAATACATTTCCGTATATTCATCATTACTCAAATGTTTCACAATCGCTGCAAATGCCGCTTGGTCTCCTTTTTGCATGGCTGCCTGCACAGGCTTTAAGGTTGTATCGATATACTGCTTGGCAGCATCGATATACAAACCGGAGGTCAAGGTTTCTACTTCACCCAAATTAGCCGCCTTAATTTCACGGATAGCTGCGCGTACCTCATCCAACTGCTCATCCATATAGTCCAGGCTGCTCTGGAAAGCCTCTGTACTCATCATGGTTTGGGTTCGTTTCAGGTCAACCATAATCGATAAAATATCCGTATTGATTCTACTCGCCGCCACTCCAATTACACGATCATTCATCGACATGGACAAACCATCATGCATTTGCCCCAGGCCTTGCAAGGTGAAAAACCATGAAGCCGTCAATAAACTCGCCGTCAGTAACAAGGTTGCAGCGATTTTCTGCCAGATTTTCATGCGACTGATAAAATTCACTTTTTGCAATAACGATTGTTTGCCCAGCACCACCTTGCCAGCATTGATATCGGCATAGAGTTGGCCAGCGAATTCCACACTGGCACGGTCAGGCTTGGTACGCACCGACACATAGCCGGTGATTTCACCATCTTTAAAGGTCGGTGTCACATTGGCCTGCACCCAATAAAAGTCACCGTTTTTGCAGCGGTTTTTTACAAAGCCTGTCCACGGCTCACCGCCCCGGATGGTATCCCACAACCACTGAAATGCAGATGGCGGCATGTCCGGATGTCGGATAATATTATGATTTTTACCAATCAGTTCTTCACGCGTAAAGCCTGAGATATCAATAAAATCCTGATCAACTTCGGTGATAATGCCTTTCAGACTTGTCTCTGAAATAATGACCTGATCATCACGCATCAAAATTTCATTGTTCGTTACTGGTTGATTGTTTCTCATACTCACTCCTGTTCAATCCTTTAAATCTTCAAACCGTTGAACCGCAAATTAAAAGCCAACACCAAAATCTTTGTCCACGAATTACACGAATTGAAAACCCAAATACTCTTTTTGCTTTTGATCTATTCGTGTCAATTCGTGGATATTACCTATATGCCTGTGACCCTCATCTGTGTTTATCTGCGTTCATCTGTGGTTCCTGCCTTCGCCTTTGACTGTTATTCTTTAAAACTCTTCCCATACATCATCATCTTCTACCGTGCCGGGTTTGGGAAAGGATGGAGCTCCTTTCGATGCTGGCCTAGTTGATTTGGCCGCCGATTTGGTAGCCGCCTTAGCTGCTGGTCTGGATGCTTTTGTTGCACTTTTCTTCGCTGCGGCTGTTCTGGATTTTGTTGCTGTTGCTCTTTTTTTCTCAGCTCGAACCGCACCATTCCCCAGATCAAAGATAGCCACCTGCTGACGCAGTTCCATGGCCTGATCATTGAGCCGCTGGCTCGCCGCCGCCGATTCTTCCACCAGAGCTGTATTCTGCTGGGTGCCGGAATCCAGCTGTGCAACGGCCTTGTTGATCTGATCAATGCCTGCGGTTTGCTCCACACTGGCTGCGGCAATCTCGGCAATAATATCACCGACTTTTCCAACAGCTCCGACAATCTCATTCAGTGCAGCACCGGATTCATCCACCAATTTGCTACCAGCATCCACACTTTCCACACTGCGATTAATCAAGGTTTTGATTTCTTTGGCCGCTTCTGCCGAACGCTGTGCCAAGGTGCGCACTTCACCGGCTACGACTGCAAAACCACGACCCTGTTCACCTGCACGCGCAGCTTCCACCGCTGCATTGAGTGCGAGCAGATTGGTCTGGAAAGCAATCTCATCAATCACCCCGATAATATCGGCAATCTTGCGACTACTGGCATTGATCTCAGCCATCGCCGTCACAGCCTGGTCGGCTACCTTGCCACCATTTTCAGCCTGCTCACGCGCATCGGCTGCGAGTTGATTGGCCTGACGTGAATTATCGGCAGTTTGTTGCACTGTGCCGGTAATCTCTTCGATACTGGCAGCAGTCTCTTCCAAGGCAGCAGCTTGTTCTTGAGTGCGGCTACTGAGCGTATTATTACCCTCGGCAATTTCACCAGAACCAATACCCACTTCTTCAGCAGCGCCCAACACATTGCCAATCACTTCGGTTAATTGTTCCGATGTTTGATTGGCTGCTTGTTTGCAGCGATCAAACACACCCTCATAATCCTGTGTGATGCGATGGGTCAAATCACCCTTTTGCAGCGCCACGAAGGCAGCCTCAATATCGCCAAAGCCCTGTTCCAGCGTTGTCGATAAATCATTGGTTGAATCAGCCAGTTCAAGATAGAAACCCTGTTTTCCGCTGGCTTCAACACGCTGACTCAAATCACCACGCTTGGCGGCATCCCAGACAGGCGCAACTTCCCGGTTCAAAATATCATCCAATTGCTGCATGGATGTATTGGCCGCTTGTTTGCAACGATCAAACACACCTTCATAATCACGCGTGATACGATGACTTAAATCACCCTGCTGCAAGGCAATCGATGCACGTTCAAGATCTCCAAAGCCTTGATCTAGGGAAACCATCACATCGTTGGTAACTTTTGCAATGTCAGCATACACACCTTCTTTACCAACCACTGCAATTGTCTTGCTGAAATCACCTTTCTGCGTTGCCCGCAGCACATTGGCCAATTCCGTATTCAAGAACGATGACAGATTCTTTTGCATGCTCTGGAATGATAGCAACATCGCCCCGATTTCATCATTGGAATCGATATTGATTTTATTATTCAAATGACCTTTTGAAATCTTTTCAGCAACCACAGCCGCCTGACTCAAAGGCCCTGTAATGGCGCGGGTAATAAAATACAACAGCAGACCCAAAATCATCAATGCCAGCCCTAAAATAATCCACGAGTTATTTTTTAAATTAATAACATTTGCATGTGAATGCTCAGCCATCATGCCAACCGCTTCATTCATGTGTTTCAGCGCTTTTATATTCAGCTCATGGACCAGTTCCACCTGCGCAATAAACGCCTCAGACCCAACTTTCGCTGCACGCATCGCAGCAACTCCCTGGCGCAGCTCTTTCCAAAACTCAGCCACTTCAGACAACTGCTGTTCAATCGCCGGATTGGTATTCGCAGCAATCGTCACTGGCTTGTTCATGGCCAGATCGGCAAATGTTTCCCCACCATTGCGTAGTGCTGCCAGCGTGACTTCAAATAACTTCGCTGTTTTATCCGAGGCAGCATGATGTTTGCTATCTTCAAACGTACTTAGAATATCTGCTGCCATCAGCGGATCACTGGTAATCGGCGCAGTCACCACCAACACCCCCATCAAATCACCCACCTGATAATCTCTTTTGACACTGGCTGGATGATTGTTATGGCAAGCAACACAGCCCTGCTTGGCAATATCTGCGGTGGCAAAATGCAACATAATGCGGCCATTTTCTTCTACCACACTGGAAAAAGGCTGTTTAGGATTCTTACTGAGCGCCTCCCATGCATGCTGATCAAATGCAGAGCTTAGGCCTTGGTTTCGATTTACACTGTATTTGCTCAATAATTGATATGTATATCCAGCATCCTTATTCAAACCCGCAGCAACCTCTTGCACATAGGTCGTAGGCAACGGAACCGCCCCTTTGATCTTCTGATGCATGCTGCGCGCCTTAAAGTCTGTCCATTCCCGCTTCAGTGTGCCGATAACATTCTTGGTATAATAACCTCGATCGGCTGTGATTTGATTCGAAGCTGCAGCAGTCAATGCCTTGGTCGATGCGATCAATTGATCCTGACTGGTTTCTTCCAGCACCTCTTTGGTGAACTTCTGGGTCAACATACGTTCACGGCCAGCCAGATTGATAATTGCCCCGTCTTCTTTTTGTGCATCCAGCGTCAGTACGGTATACACCACAATACCAATCAATGTGATGGCAAATAGCCCACCAATCAGCAATAGTTTTTTCCCAACAGATATTTGAGCCAACAGCTTGTTCATGAGATTTTTTCTCCCGTTTTTATTCCATCACTACAATCATTCATCGATTAAAATTCTTCCCGGTTTTCTGGCATCTGCACCAGCAGCCTTGCTTTGTTCACCCAAATCAAACACCGAAACCAGATCACTCAATTCCACAGCCTGATCATTCAAGCGCTGGCTGGCAGCGGCGGACTCTTCCACCATGGCTGTATTCTGCTGGGTACCGGAATCAAGCTGTGCAATGGCTTTATTGATTTGATCAATACCGGCGGTCTGCTCCACACTGGCAGCTGCAATTTCGGCAATAATATCACCCACCTTGGCCACCGAACCGACGATTTCATGCAATGCCTCTCCGGATTCATCCACCAGCTTGCTACCGGCATCCACACTCAATACACTGCTATTAATCAATGTCTTGATCTCTTTGGCCGCTTCTGCAGAACGCTGCGCCAGGGTGCGTACTTCGCCTGCAACCACGGCAAAGCCGCGCCCTTGTTCTCCCGCTCGCGCAGCTTCCACTGCGGCGTTTAAAGCCAATAAATTGGTTTGGAAAGCAATCTCATCAATCACACCGATAATGTCTGAAATCTTGCGACTGCTGGCATTGATCTCAGCCATCGCCTGGACCGCTTGATCTGCCACCTTGCCTCCTTGCTCTGCCTGCTTGCGTGCATCAACGGCGAGTTGATTGGCCTGACGTGAATTATCTGCTGTTTGTTGCACCGTACCTGTAATCTCTTCAATGCTGGCCGCTGTTTCTTCCAGCGCTGCCGCCTGCTCCTGGGTTCGAGAACTCAGTGTATTGTTACCTTTGGCAATCTCTCCTGAACCCACACCCACCTCAGCCGCTGCCGCATGCACTTTACCAATCACCTCGGCCAGTTTTGCCACGGTGTTATTGCTCGATTGTTTGATTTCATCAAACTTACCCTGATATGCATTGGTGGTTTGGTATTGAAGATTACCCGATTCCAGTGCCGATAAACCGGCAATCGTATCATCGACTGCATGCTCCACAGTATCAGTCAGAGCATTCAGGGAATTGGATAGATCCACAAAGAACCCCTCTTTACCTTCCAAGCTAATGCGCTGGCTCAAATCACCCTGTTGCACTGCTGCAACGATTCCTGCTACATCCTGTTCGGCTTTTACTTCAGCACTGCGATCTATCCATTCCACCACCGTCGCCACACGTTGACCCGATTCATCCAGCACCGGCGTAAGCGCAATGCGCACAATAAACGTATCATTAAACACCAAATCACTGGTAAGCATGGGGGCAGTCAAACGATCGAGCATCTGGCGTTGATGCGACGGGTTTTTATGGAATACATCCATATTGGAGCCAACTACCTTGCTGGCATCAAAGCCATGCACCAGATGACGAAAATCATCCTGATGGGCTTGAAACATGGTTTCTGCTGCCTGGTTGGTATAAAAAATAACATGATCCTGATCCGCAATCAGCACCGGTGTACCCACCTGATCGAGCGATGATTTAATACGCAATGCCGCTGTACGCTCATCCATGCGTGCCACCAGCTCATGTTGCATGCGTTTCATCGAGGCAAACAATGCGCCCACTTCATCCTGACTATCGGATTCTACCGCATGGCTGAAATCGCCTGCCGCAATATAACCGGCAGATGTCGTTGCAGCCTGTAATGGGCGGGTCACCAAACGTTTTAATAATATATGAATTAAAAACAAGCCGAAGAAAATCAACAGGGTATTAATGATAATGTTTTTCCATAGATCCGCTTCAATATCGGAATAGATCGGCTCCAGTGACATGCTTAAACGAATC
>CAYOTF010000019.1:12643-14267 GCA_964406805.1 uncultured Zetaproteobacteria bacterium
TGACTGTGCCGCTCGGCACTTGATGGCACTCCAGGCAATTCACCCCACGGGTGTTGGATGTCGCTTTATAGGGTATGGCAACGGTAATAGCGCGCTGACCCTGAACATCCGATAAATTCACTACCGTCTCGCCAGCCAGTGCTTGTTTATCAATCGCGTCCACTGCTTCCTCATTCTCAAGACCAACCCCAAACTGATCACGCACCGCATCAGCACGCAAAAAACGCACATCCAATATGTCTTTACTGCTCTTCAGTTTTTCAAGCAACACACCACGATCATCCATGCTACCTGTGAGCATCAACATATTCAGACTATCAAAGGCCGAAGCATTTTTTTGCATCATCTGCTGCTGAACCATGGCTAGGGCACGCGATTTTTCTTCCAAATGACTGGTGGTAATCGAAACAACCATAATCACTACAAAAACCACAAAAACAGCCAAGAGTATTTTTGCCGACAACGACTGTTGAATGCTGCTTTTATTGATCATGCTTATTCCTCCCTGGAATCATGCGAATGCTTAAACCTTTCAAACGACTGCGTGTTATGCCTCAGCACTCGCCTTGGTGGCTGGCTTATTGGATAAAATACCTTCATTTACCAATTTATTGATATCGAGCAAAATCACCATTTTTTCATCCATGGTTGCTAGGCCTGTAACAAAATCGATGGAGATTGAGCCATCCATATCCGGTGGTGGCTGCATATCTTCTTTATTGATATCGTATACTTCCGACACCGCATCGACGACAATGCCCAACACACGCTCTTTACCACTCGCTTCGACTTTGACGATGATCACCACCGTTGTCGGGCCATAATCAATACGATCCAGACCAAAACGATCCCGCAAATCCACAATCGGCACCACAACACCGCGCAGATTGATTACACCCAATACGAATGAAGGTGTATTGGGGATCGGCGTGGTTTCTTCCCAACCGCGCAATTCCTGCACAGTCAAAATATCAACACCATATTCCTCACCCGATAACATAAAGGTGAGATACTGATCTTCTGACGTACTCAAACTTGCAATTGCTTCCATGTTATTCTCCCGCTATTTCTCAATCATTACAAAAAACTTCAACCACGGATGAACGCAGATACACACAGATAAAAAACTAACGCTCACCTATGCTTTTGACTGCATCCGTGTTTATCCGCGTCTATCTGTGGTTCCTGCCTTTACCAGCTTGGATTGTTTGGCAGATTCAAGGGCTTTGGACGACATCTCCAACAGACCGGAAATATCGAGAATCAATGACACCGTGCCATCACCCAGAATGGTCGCTCCCGACAAGCCAGCCACGCGTTCATAATTGGTTTCCAGACTCTTGATCACCACCTGCTGCTGGCCGAGCAAATCATCAACCATCAAACCAATGCGCTTATCTGCCCATTCCACAATCACCAGCAAGCGGCCACCCATCGCTGCATCTGATCCCGCCGACTCACTATCTCCGGTATGAAATAAATCAGACAAACTGACAATGGGGATATATTCATCACGCAAACGATACACTTTCGCATCACCAGCCAGCGCACTGACGGCATCCGCATCCATTTGCAACGATTCAATAATAGCCGTCAAAGGCAACACATAGGTTTGCCTATCAAC
>CAYOTF010000019.1:14277-22018 GCA_964406805.1 uncultured Zetaproteobacteria bacterium
AATTGCCCATCCAGCACAGCCAGCGTCAATGGCAAACGAATGGTGAATACCGTGCCCTCACCAAACACCGAACGCACATCCACACTGCCACCGAGTGATTCAATATTTCGACGCACCACATCGAGTCCAACACCACGGCCAGAAATATCACTGAGTTTTTCAGCCGTTGAGAAACCAGCCGCAAACAACAGCATGAATACCTGCTCATCGGTGAGTATATCAGTCTCTTTGATCACACCCTTTTTAACTGCGATGCCAAACAATTTATCACGATCAAGACCACGGCCATCATCGGAGACTTCCACCACGATGGTGCCACCCTGATGAAAGGCTTTGAGGCGCACATAACCTTCTTCTTCTTTACAAGCAGCAAGACGCTCTTGCGGCCCTTCAAGGCCATGATCCATCGAATTACGCACCAAATGCACCAACGGATCATTGATTTTTTCCATCACCGTCTTGTCCATCTCGGTATCTTCACCGACCAGTTCCAGACGCACTTTTTTATCCAACTTTTGACTTAAATCATGCACCATGCGTGGAAAACGATTGAAGGCGAACGAAATCGGCTGCATACGTACCCGCATCACCGCCTCTTGAATTTCTCTGGAATTGCGCTCCAACTCCTCTAAACCTTCACGCAGCCGCACCAGTTTGCTCATATCAAAGGCTTCAGCCCCGAACTCTTCGCCCAGCTGGCCAAGCATGGATTGGGTAATCACCAACTCACCCACCATATCAATCAATTCATCAATGCGTTTGGTATCCACACGGATATTGGTTGCGGCAACAGCCGGTTTTTTATCGGCTGGTCGACGCGGCCCAGTACGTCGATCATCCTGGCGACGATCTTCCTGCGCAGCTTCAACACGCCGATCACCGGCACGGCGATCTGATTTTTCACGTTCTGGATAAATGCCTTCCAGTTCCAGATCACATTCATCTTCAACCCATTCAAATATCTCAGTGATCTGATCTTCTTCAATCGCTTCCCCAATCAAGTTAAGCGACCAGGATAAATAACATTCTTCCGGATTCATTTGTGCAAACGGGGGTAGCTTGGAATCATCCATGCTCAACGTCAAAGCACCCAAATCACCCAGCTCAGACAACAACAGAGCCGGATCATTGCCCGTAGTCAGCAGATCATCATGCGGTGTGAAACTGATATTCCAGCCCTGCCTGCGAGCCGCAGCATCGCCATCATCAGCCGCCGCATCTGTTGCCGTCGCACCTGAGTCTGCCGCCGGCTTTGCAGTCGGCTCCATGCCACATACCTTTTCCAGCTTTTGTTGCAGAGCCTGCATTTTTTCCACATCAGGCTCTTCATCATTCTGGTAGGAAGTCATCAAATCACGCATTTCATCAACCGATTCAAGCAGGATATTGACCACATCCTTATCGGCTTCGCGTTTGCCTTCGCGCATTTCATCCAGCAAGCCTTCCATGATATGTGTAAATGATGCCAGCGCAGAAAACCCGAATGTTGCACTGCCCCCCTTAATGGAATGGGCGGCGCGGAAAATATCATTCACCACATCCAGATCAGTGCCACCATCTATCATACCTAGCAGGCCGGATTCCATGGTATCCAAGCCTTCAAAGCTTTCTTCATAAAATATCTGTTTGAATTGATCGAGATCAATGCTCATCTGATACGACCTTTAACGCAGCACTTTTTTAATGGTCATCAATAATTTATCCGGATCAAACGGTTTAACCAGCCAGCCAGTCGCTCCGGCAGCTTTGCCCGCCATTTTTTTGTCTTTACCGGCTTCCGTAGTAAGCAATAAAATCGGTGTAAACTTCAACGGTGGTAGCTTACGCAACTCAGCCGTCAAAGTTATGCCATCCATATTCGGCATATTGACATCTGTAATCACCAGCGCGAAACCATCCTGTGCCTTGGCAATATCCAGAGCCACATCACCATCATCAGCCTGAACCACTTCATGGCCAGCACTTTCCAGCGTAAACGCAACCATCTTCCGCATGCTCGCCATATCATCCACGATCAAAATTTTTGCCATTGCATCCTCCAATGTTTTTACCATTTATTAATTATGTGTTTTTTATCCATTAGCAATACTTAGGCCAGTTGGCCAACGCTGATAGCAATCAAGCCTATCAAACTCGTTTAAAACAATTCAACATCATCATCACCACCAAGCGTGATCAATTCTACAATCTCATCCCTGCTCTCAAGCCAAGCCCGTTTTGAATAAGGGTTACCATTCGGATTGATGACAATTTGATTTTGACGATGACACGTAAATGATGTCTGACGCGGAAACAAAACATCAATTGTTTTGCCAAAGGCATCTTGCTGGATATAACCTGTACTCATGGTGTAACCAATCCAGATATAACCGGCTTCCCGCAAGCTACGGAACAAATGCATGGGATCTGCCGGCAACGGTGTTGAAACCTTCAATATTTTCAGACTCATATCCGCATCTTCACCGGAATCTGACATCAATTTATTCAGCGTATGCCTGAACGCACGTTTACTCTGATAATCATGCTCATGCTCCACCGCATACATGTGAAACGAGGTATGGGCGACAAACACGCCATAAAACTCATTCGGCACCGTCACATGCACTTCTGTCGGCAATTCATACTGACTCAATTCTTTCTGCAACAGACCGGCCTGTTCACGATTATCCAACATGGGGAATATCTGAGGTTGCACATCTTCATCCCGACAAATCGTTATAATATGTGACAACACCGTAGTAATCATCGCATAAGCCGATTCATTCATGCCCTTAGGCCGCGATAAAATCACATGATTCGAAGCCACAATATGACTGCGCAAACGTTCCATATCATGGAAATTCCATGCTTCGATATGTATCGTTACCAACTCATCCAAGCCAGGCTCTTCCGCCAATCGCCGTTCCAGATAAGCCTGTTCACTCTTGCTTTGTTCGGCTGTCAAATCATCGAAAATCACCAGATCCAATTCATGGTAGAAACGCAGCAAACGCTTCAATAGCAACGGCAAACTGCCCACCCAGCCCATGACCAATAACTGCATCTTCTCTTCCGGCTCTTGCAGCACCAAGCCCAGCTCATCCAAATCATCGGGAATGTATGCGCTTGGCTTGATCGCGTGCTCATCTGTATCTGTTGCCGATTGTTCTAGCCCAGCATCAGAAGCATTCTCCATATTTGTTTTTGGCTCACGAATACAATAAATCGTTTCGTCATAAATAGCCGCATCACTGATCGCAATACCGATCAACGCCTTGACCTGCAACGATTCAACATATTGATCGGCTAAGCCATACAAAGGGATGGTCTCCCAGTCTTCAGAGATAATCGCAAACAAAACCACACCACGTTCAAACAACTGAGCTTGAATCGCCAAAATATCAGCGCTGTGTTTTTTATCCGGCGTGAACAATTGCCAGTCGTTGCTTTCATTGCGTTTCAGCTCTGACACCCAGCTGACCAAATGGGTAGTCGATTCATCCATCAATTCTGGAATCATCAAGCGCTGGAGCACCTGATCAAAATCACTGTAACGCAGAATGTTACACAACGCCGTGGCTCTAAAATCAGCTTCTGACATCACCACCGTTGGCTCATTGTAATTGCCCTTGTTATCCCAGCCCACTTGCAACATGTGCTGATGTGTATCGAGGCGCGGATGATCCATGCCCGGCAATGCGATACTGAGTTTGATATGTTTATTCTCAGTGCGTACAGCCAGCATATTATAAAATGCATGCGACAACGAAACCGATTCACTCTCTTTAGGAGGCAAAATAATCAATGCCTGCTTGGCTTCTGCCAAATTGATTCGCTTGAGATCAACAGATGAATCAATCTCACCTTGCCGGTAGGTAATCCATTTTTCATTGATCAGCTCTTTGGGTGGAAACTCGGCATCATGCAACAGCACCACTTTCAAGCGGGTAAATGTACGCTCCGAGATAATGCGCAATTGATCCAGAATATACGGTGAAGCCGGCGACCAGCCGAGAATAGCCAGATGATTTTTAATCAATAAATCTTCATTGCGCAATCGACGCATCAAGCCCGATACAATATTTGCACCAATACCGATGAAAAATGCAAAAATGAATACCCCCATAATAACCCCCGCAATAGAGAACACGGCCACGGTTAAATTATCGGGATAAATCACCGAGTTGCCCGGATCAGTCAGCAAACGAAAGGCAAACCAGATCGATGAAAGCATTTCATGCTCAATCGGTTTGTTGTACAAACCCATGGTGTAATCAAAATCTTCAAACAGGAAATGCGCTGCCACACCGCCACCAATGGATAAAATCGCCAAAAACAGGACGATTAAATTAATCTCCTGCATGAACTGCCCTTCGCGCAACACATCCCTTAAATTACGAATAATGATTTGCCATGGCCGCAACAAACGAACCAATCTCAGCATACGCAAAGCACTGCTATAAGCGAAACCGGTAATAAAAGGCAACATGAAGAAGGTTGCTACAAAATCCAGGCTCCAGAAACCCCACTCGATATATTTATCTCGTTCACTCTCAAACGTCATGCCACGCATGACAATCAGACGCAGCGCCAACTCCACAAAAAAGAAAATAATAATCGCAATCAAAAATTCACCATCGGCAAAGAATGACACCAGAATAATTAACGAAATAACCATGCCATAGGTGGGCGAGAACATCGCACTATGCAGATCAAAATAACGCACAAAACGCAAGGAGCGCAACAAATATACACCACGCAGCAGCCGCGCCATGGCGATGTTTTCTGCTCCCACATCAATATTGAGCACGGTGATCAACAAGGATGCAACCGCCACCACATCAATCACCAGTAGTAATAAATCAATGCGTTGGCTAGTCGATGAACGATAAGGATTGAGCTTTATTTTACGCATAAACAAGGCAACACGCGCAATAATTTCAATAGAAAAGAGTACAAACAATATCAGAGCCAGCAACTGATCATGGGTGAATGAGAAAGCAATCAAGCCCATCATAAATAAACCAAAACGCGGATGCCCCAACGCCCGTTCCAGATGATGATACTTTAAAGCGCGATCATTGGAAATCAAAGAACCCTCCTGCTTGAACCCACGATCCGACATTAACTGCGACGCATGCCGCAACCCTTTGCTATGTCTTGGGTTTCACTGTCCTGCGAAAATGAATCAGCAAGATGCTTGCCAGCTTTCACCATCAAGGCAGGTAAGAACTAAATCGCCCCCTCACCTCTCTCCTCCACATCGCCACTGCAAACAGAGGTCATCTGTAATATATTGATTTTAAATCTTATGGCGTCTAACTTGCTTCACTTGAAGATCACTCACGCGCAAAACACAGGATTTCAACACTTATGGCAAGCACACATTGACACAACATAACGCCACCTCGTCAAGATTAAGGAGCGCCGCATGAACAGGCCTGCACTGAAATATGAGCGCCTGCTCAATGCTATTCATGAGGTCTATTATTGTAGCGATGTGCATGGCAACATCATCGAAGTCAGCCCTTCGATCGAAACCGTAGCCGGCCATCATTGGCGCGACGTACTCGGTAAACCCGCTACTGTTTTTTATCGCTACCCGAAAGACTGCCTCCGTTTCATTAAAATGTTAAAAACGCAGGGTTTTGTTGAAGATCATGAACTCGAACTCATGCACAGGGATGGACATAGCATCCATGTTTCTGCCAATGCACACATGTTATTTGATGCACAAAACAACATTATTGGTGCTGAAGGGATGTTGCGTGATATTTCGGATCGTGTCGCCCTGGAAAAAAAGTTAAGTGATTTAAACGATGAACTTGAATTGCGTGTCAAACAACGCACATCCGAACTGGCCGAGAAAAACCTGCAATTGCAAACATTATCACAAGCCATCGAACAATCCGCCGAAGGCTTCATTATCACCGATTGCTCCGGGCGAGTGAACTATGTGAATCAGGCCTTTGAACACATCAATGGTTACAGCAGCAATGAGATCATCGGCCACACCTTATCGGTGTTATCCAGCGGCAAACATAATGCTGATTTTTTTCATGATATCTGGAATACCATTCGGGCTGGCCGCGTATGGGAAGGCACCATCATCAACCGGCGCAAAGATGGTACAGATTATCCGGCACTGATGACCATCGTACCCATTACCATGCATGGAAAAATTGAATTTTACAGTGCTATCCAACAAGATATTTCCGAACAACAAGCTCTGGAAGCACAATTTCGACAGGCTCAGAAAATGGATGCCATGGGCACACTGGTTGGCGGCATTGCACATGATTTTAATAATATGTTGGCTGGCCTGCTGATGCATCTGTATTTGGCCAAACAAAACATCAACAACACTACAAAAGCCTTGGCCACGCTCGATAAAGCCGAACGATTAGGATACCAGGCTTCGGAAATTATTAAAGGTTTATTGATATTCTCCCGCGATGATGAAACTGAAATGCAAACGCTGGCATTCAATACTATATTACGCGACAGCATCGATATGCTAAAAGTTTCCATTCCTGAACACATCCAACTCAAGCTGAATCTGTGCCAACAAAACATCTCCATTGCCGGCAACACAACCCAGCTGCAACAAGTACTGATGAATTTATTAAACAATGCCCGTGATGCCCTAAAAACAAACCTTCAAGGCCAGATAGACGTTGATTTGGACTATTTCATTATTGATCAGGAATTTGCAGATCAACATCCTGATTTGCATGAAGATGCCATGCTCCACTTAAGTGTGTCTGATAATGGCTGTGGCATCCCCGAAGCCATCATCGATAAGATATTTGACCCGTTCTTCACCACCAAGGCTGCCGGCCAAGGCACTGGACTCGGGCTCGCCATGGTCTATGGCTGTATCAAAAATCATCAGGGTATTCTGGAAGTCGAATCCAATCCGGCGGCCGGCACCACATTTCACATCTACCTACCTTTGATTAAAGATCATTTTGCTGCCGAAGAAACAGCTACAAATAACCATAGCCATCAGGGTAATGGCGAACTTATCCTTGTCGCCGATGATAACAAAATCATTCGAAAATTAATTGTTGAAGCACTGCAAATGCTTAATTACCAGACCATTCAAGCCGCCGATGGCAGTGAAGCATTACGTTTATTTACCGAACACCAACAGGAAATCAAGCTGGCTGTTCTCGATATGGTCATGCCGTGTATGTCCGGCCGCGAAGCAGCACGCCGCATACGCATGAGTATGCCTGAACTGCCGATCATCTTCTCAACCGGCCATAACAAACACGATGCTATGCAGGAAATTGAAAGCTTTGAGCGCTGTACCCTGCATCAAAAACCGTTTAAAATAACACATCTATCGCAAGATATTCTCAAGCTACTCAACTAACGCTAGAATCCAAATTGTGGCCGCAGCGCACAGCCTCATCAGCAAAGCACCAAAAACATAACAAAGCAGTCGCCTGCAGCATCAATGTTGATTACCATTAGCCGTCGATGGAATAGGGGAAGAACTGCATGCCTGACAAACACTCAAACGATAGCGCTCATCAAGCTACATCTGACTATCTGGATGACGAAAATGTATTTAAGAACAGTTCCGACGCCAATCATGACTTCGATCATCTGCAGGAACGTTTCGACGCGCTTGAGGCTCAGTCCCATCTATCACAAAGCTCCCCTTCCACGCAAATCGCTAAAAGCACATCCGATCAAAGCTCCGAATCAGAAGACCATGAACAAAGCAGCAATGCATTTAATGACTTGGTCA
>CAYOTF010000020.1:0-15108 GCA_964406805.1 uncultured Zetaproteobacteria bacterium
CGACATTTACGGTGAAGTGGTCGGCCAATTCCGGAAGTTTTAAGCGGGCATTGCCCGTGCCTGTCACACCGCCTGCTCAGTCAAGTAATATATGCATTTTATTGTCTTCACCTGCATTGAAGCCTATCATCATGGATGCGAGCAAGAATGTATTGTAGTTTAGAGTAATTCAGCGCAGGAGTTTCGATATGATGATTACCTCTCAAGTCCAAGCCAATGTGGCCAGCATTGATGAAAGCGCCTCCGTACTCGATGCCATCAAACACATGAACGAACGCTATATCGGATCCATCGTGATCACAGGAGCCTATGGCGTAAAAGGTATTTTCACCGAACGTGATCTGATGATCCAGGTCATTGGCAAAGGCCTTGATCCGGCCCAAACCAAGGTCGGTTCCGTCACCGATGAGTCATTGGTCAAGGTGAAACCCGATGAAGATGTATCGCACTGCCTGACTTTAATGAAAGAAAATCGCTGCCGTCATTTAATCGTCTTTGATGGCGATCATTTTGTCGGTGTCGTTTCTATCCGCGATATGGTTGCCCTCTTGCTGGCTGAAAAAGAAGCCATGATTGCTCGCTTGCAAGAGTATATTAACAACTAAAAACAATCTCAGCAGCCCAAACAACCCGATCAATCGAGTCTTAACTCACAACCAATTCATACCTGTTTATCTTTTTTCATGGTGGATAAAATGTGATTTCTTGATTTCGCTTTAAGCGATGGCATGATTCGCAGCCGTTTTGAGCAGGGTTAAAGACCATGGGCTGAGTCGATTTACTCGAAAAAGCCTACAACTGCAGTATTTAAAGCAACAAACTCAAAACGGTGTTTGACATATGCGAGGGTGGCGGAATTGGTAGACGCGCTGGTTTTAGGTACCAGTACCTATGGTGTGGGGGTTCGAGTCCCCCCTCTCGTACCATACCGACAGGATGTTCTGGTTGCAGGGCATCCTGTTTTTAATGTTACTGAATGGTCACTTTGAATGGAGAATTTGATGATTAAGACAGATGTGAAAGAACTTGCAACACATGAATACGAAGTGCGTGTCAGCGTCGCTCAAGGTGAATATGACCGTATTTATGCCGAACAAATGAAAAAACTTAGCTTGCAGGCCAAACTGCCAGGCTTTCGCCCTGGGAAAACGCCCGCTAATGTCATCAAGAAACAATTCGGCCCCAAGCTGCATGAAGACACCGTATCAGAATTGATTCAGACCCATTATGCCTCCTCCATTGAGTCTTCCGGCTTGAATCCTGCGGTACAGCCCATGATTGATATCCCTGCCGTACAGCCGACCGAAGGTTTTGAATTTACAATGAAGGTTGCCGTATGGCCGGAAGTGAAGCTGACCGACTTGAATACCTTGAAATTCGATGAAACCACCGTGAATGTTGAAGACGGTGATATCAAACAAGTCATTGAACGTTTAATGAAATCTCAGGTGAGCTTTAAAATCAAAGACAAGCGCACTGCAAAGAACGGCGACCAGCTGCATATTGATTTTGTCGGCAGCATTGATGGCGAAGAGTTTGAAGGCGGCAAAGGTGAAGATGTGCCGCTGGTATTGGGCGAAGGACGCTTCATCCCCGGCTTTGAAGAGCAGTTAATCGGCAAGAAGTCAGGCGACGATGCAACCATCGAAGTAAGTTTCCCGGCTGATTATCAAGCTGCACACCTAGCCGGTAAAGATGCCGCATTTGCCACCCAGATTAAATCAGTAGGCAAACCTATCACCGCCAATGACGAAGACGAACTGGCCGGCATGGTGGGATTCGATGATGGCGAAGCATTAACTGCTGATGCAAAAAATCGCTTAACCGAAGAAGCGGAACAAGCTTCCTTCACCGCCACACGTGAATCGGCTCTCGATGCCCTGATTGCAGCCAACGCAATGGAACTGCCTGAGCCACTGCTGGCGCAGGACATTCAGGAAACCACCAAACGCGTGCTCAACAACATGAAACAACAGGGCATGGAAGAGCCGTCTGACATGCTCAAGGATGAAGCCTTTAAGCTGGAAGTGCGCACACGCTCCGAACGCGGCTTGAAACTCTCCATTCTATTGCAACAGGTGCGCGAACTGTCGGACTTGAATGTTGATGATGCAGAAGTAAATGGCGAAATTGATCGTCAGTCACAGCAGTATCCGGAAGAACAACGTGAGCAGTTCAAAACCTGGATACAGAGCCAGAAGGAGCAAATCGCATCGATGAAAGACAACCTTCTGGAACGCAAATGCATCGGCTACATCGTTGAACAGGCCGAAACAACAGCGGTCAGCCAATCGTTATCCGATTGGCAGGCTGAGCAGGAACAATAAACCACCGATTCATTTTGGTATGATTTTTGCGTTGCTCTATTTAATGCAGCTTTTTGACATAGCCCCACCCGAGATACATTGCCAGGCAATGGTTTTTAATAAACAGGAGATTACATGAGTCTAGTTCCGGTTGTTGTTGAGCATACTGCACGGGGAGAGCGTTCGTACGATATTTTTTCCCGCTTACTGAAAGAACGAATCATCTTTCTAAATGGCCCTGTAGATGATCATATTTCGAACCTGGTTATCGCTCAATTGTTGTTTCTGGAATCCGAAGGGCCGGACAAAGACATCTATTTGTACATCAATAGCCCGGGTGGCCTGGTCACTGCAGGCCTAGCGATCTACGATACCATGCAATATATCCGCTGTGATGTATCAACTCTGTGTGTTGGTCAGGCAGCCAGCATGGGCGCGCATTTGTTGGCGGCAGGTGCCAAAGGCAAACGTTTCTCTTTGCCCAACTCACGCATTATGATTCATCAACCGCTGGGTGGTTTTCAGGGTCAGGCGACCGACATTGAAATTCATGCACGTGAAATTCTGAGCTTAAAACAACGCTTGAATGAGATGATGGCTGAGCATACCGGTCAGCCACTGGAGAAACTCTGTGACGATGTGGAACGGGATTATTTCTTGACCGCACAACAGGCCAAGGACTACGGTTTGGTTGATGATGTACTGACTTCCCGTGCGGAAACCGGTGTGTCCGGAGGTTCGAATGACGACACAAAGTAGTAGCGGCGACAATACTTTATTTTGCTCGTTCTGCGGCAAATCGCAGCACGATGTGAAAAAACTTATTGCAGGCCCTACCGTTTTTATCTGTGACGAATGCATCGAATTGTGCAATGAAATCATTGTTGAAGAATTATCCAGCAACGATCAAACTGAAACCAAAGAAGATACCGGCTTGCCACGTCCGGCCGAGATCAAAGCCTTTTTGGATGAATATGTCATTGGTCAGGAAAGCTCCAAACGCCTGTTATCTGTTGCAGTTTACAATCACTACAAACGCATCGATCACAATGAAAAAAATGATGTAGAGATCTCCAAATCGAATGTCTTGCTGCTAGGCCCTACCGGCTGCGGTAAAACACTATTGGCGCAAACTCTGGCGCGTGTGTTTGATGTACCCTTTGTGATGGCCGATGCCACCACCCTGACCGAAGCCGGTTATGTGGGTGAAGATGTGGAAAACATCATCCTTAAACTGCTGCAGGCTGCGGATGGAGATATTGAAAAGGCTCAACGCGGCATTATCTACATCGATGAAATCGATAAACTCTCGCGCAAATCAGAAGGCCCATCGATTACCCGCGATGTATCTGGCGAAGGTGTGCAGCAAGCGCTGTTAAAACTGATCGAGGGTACGGTTGCTGCAGTACCGCCGCAAGGTGGTCGCAAACACCCGCAACAAGAGCTCATGCAAGTCGATACAACCAACATTCTGTTTATCCTCGGCGGTGCTTTTTCCGGCTTGGAAAAACTCATTGAAGCCAAAGGTAAAGCGCGCTCTATCGGTTTCGGGGCGGAAGTATCGAGTGAAGATGAAAAAGATATTGGTGTTATTCTAAGCCAGGTTGAACCGGAAGATCTCATCAAATTCGGTTTAATTCCTGAACTAGTTGGCCGTTTGCCGGCTGTCGCGACCTTAAACCTGCTGGATAAAGAATCTTTATTACGCATCCTGACAGAGCCAAAAAACGCACTAACCAAACAGTACGGCGCACTCATGGCTTATGATAATGTTGAGTTATCCTTTACCGATGGCGCTTTGGAAGCGATTGCTAAAAAAGCCATCAAACGCAAAACCGGTGCACGCGGTTTGCGTGCGATTATGGAATCGGTAATGCTGGATGTGATGTACGATATCCCGACCATGACCGGAGTAGAAAAATGTGTGGTCAATCGTGATGCCGTTGAAGGTAAAGGCACACCATTATTGCTGTTGAAAGGTGATGGCGAAGAAACCAAGATTGAAGCTGCCTCCTGAGCAGTAGCAAATCCAACAAGCCCATTTCATGTCCGTGTGAAAACCAGCATTTAAACGCGACACTGGTTTTCACACGGAGCAACAAGCTAGCAATCAATCGGCTTAGCGCTGAAGTTCTGCTGAATTCACACAATGAACACCTGCAACAGTAAGATGAGGAGTACGCATGGCTGAATGGAATAAAGACGAAACGAACACCAACAACGAACATGAGCATGAAGGTGTCCTGCCTGTCCTGCCTTTACGTGATATTGTTGTCTTTCCGCACATGATTGTGCCGCTGTTTGTTGGCCGTGACAAATCCGTCAAAGCATTGGAAGAAGTAATGGCTTCGAATAAAAAGATCCTGCTGCTGGCTCAGAAAGATGCCACGCATGATGATCCGGGAGCCGATGATCTCTACAGTATCGGCACACTCGGCAACATCCTGCAATTGTTAAAATTGCCCGACGGCACCATCAAGGTACTGGTTGAAGGCGGCTCGCGTTTGCTGGTTGATGAGATAATGGCCGATGACGATTATCTCTGCGGTCATTATACGCTGATGTCCGAAACAACAGAAGATGAACGTGAGCAGGATAATGTAGCGCGCTCGCTCATCCAGAAGTTCGAGTCGTATGTTAAATTAAACAAAAAATTACCCCCTGAAGTCATGGTTTCGGTATCGGCTGTCGATGAGCCGGACAAGCTGGCCGACACCATCGCAGCTCACTTGAATTTGAAAGTAGAAGACAAGCAGGCGCTGTTGGAAATGCCGAGTGTGATCGCCCGGCTCGAACGATTGTATGCTCACATGGAAGATGAAATGGAGCTGATGCAGGTTGATAAACGCATTCGCAGCCGTGTGAAACGTCAAATGGAAAAATCTCAGCGCGATTATTATTTATCCGAGCAGATGAAGGCCATTCAAAAAGAGCTCGGCGACGAAGATGGCGAAAGTGACCTGCAGGAGCTCGAAGGCAAGATTCAAAAACTTGGTCTGAGCAAGGAAGCCAAAGAAAAGGCCGAAGCGGAATTCAAACGCCTTAAAATGATGCCGCCGATGAGCTCGGAAGCCACAGTTGTACGCAATTATCTCGACTGGTTGATTGATATCCCATGGAAAAAACGCTCGCGTGTAAGCAAAAATATCGGTCTCGCCGAGCAAGTACTCGATGAGGATCATTACGGTTTGGAGAAGGTTAAAGAGCGTGTACTGGAACATCTGGCTGTACTCAAGCTGGTACGCAAAATGAAAGGACCTATCCTGTGTTTTGTCGGCCCTCCGGGCGTAGGTAAGACATCGTTGGCCAAGTCCATTGCCCGTGCCACCAAACGTGAATATGTGCGCATGAGCCTCGGTGGCGTACGTGATGAAGCTGAAATCAGGGGGCATCGCCGCACTTATATTGGTTCGATGCCCGGTAAAGTGATCCAATCAATGAAAAAGGCGGGCACAAAAAACCCTCTATTTCTATTTGATGAAATTGATAAATTAGGCTCCGATTTCCGTGGTGACCCATCCTCGGCACTGCTGGAAGTGCTGGATCCAGAACAGAATCACACCTTTGCCGATCATTATTTGGAAGTCGATTACGATCTCTCCGAAGTCATGTTCATCACCACAGCCAACAGCTTGAATATTCCTGGGCCATTGCTTGATCGCATGGAAATCATCCGCATCTCCGGCTACACCGAACATGAAAAGCTGGAAATTGCACGCCGTTACCTGATCAACAAACAGCTCCGCAACCATGGCTTAAAAGAAAACCAACTCAGCCTCGATGATTCGGCTTTAACGGAAATCATCCGTTATTATACCCGTGAAGCTGGCGTGCGTGGTTTATCGCGCACGCTCGCCAAGATATGCCGCAAAGTGGCTCGGCATATCGTGCAAGTGGAAGAGTCAGCTGAACTGATGCTCGGCGCTACAGACATTGAAACATATCTCGGTGTGCGTAAACATCGTTTTGGTCTCGCCGAAGAAGAAGATCAGATCGGTGTTGTAACGGGATTGGCTTGGACAGAAGTAGGCGGCGAATTATTACAAATTGAAACCGCACTCATGCCCGGCAAAGGCAAGCTCACAGTTACCGGCCAATTGGGTGATGTCATGCAGGAATCCATCCAGGCTGCACTCACCTATGTACGCTCACGTGCAGCCCAACTGGGGCTAAAGCCGGACTTCCATCAGCATGTCGATATTCATGTGCATGTGCCGGAAGGCGGCATCCCCAAAGATGGCCCTTCAGCCGGCCTTGGCATGGCCACATCCATCGTATCCGCCCTAACAGGTATCCCTGTTAAAAAACACGTTTGCATGACCGGTGAAATCACCCTGCGCGGCAAAGCATTACCCATTGGCGGCTTAAAAGAAAAACTATTGGCAGCACACCGTGGCGGCCTGACCGAGGCCATTATTCCAGAGGAAAATGCCAAAGATTTAAAAGACATTCAAAGCGATGTCCTGGCCAACCTTGATGTGCATATTGTCAGCCACATGGATCAGGTGCTCGACCATGCCTTGACTCGGCTGCCTGCCGGCATAAGTATCGCCGGAAGTTTTGTACCGGGGATCGTTTCGGGCATCTATTTGGACGATAATTTGGAAGGAAAATTATCCGATAAACGAGATGATAACTCGACGGTGGCACATTAATTTAACAACATAAAAAAATAAGTTGACAGGATATAGGGTTCTTTGCGTATAGTTCGCGACCCATTGAATGTGGCGGGAGGAATGAATGAATAAAGCAGAATTGATAGCTCATGTCGCTGATGCAGGCGGATTAAGCAGAACATCAGCTGGTGATGCAGTTGAAGCAGTACTTGGTGGTATCACGGCTACATTGGCAGCCGGTGATTCAGTTAGTTTAGTTGGTTTTGGTACATTTTCAGTAGCCGACCGCGCAGCACGTACAGCGCGCAACCCACGGACGGGTGAAGCTATTCAGGTTGCAGCATCTAAAGCACCGAAGTTCAAGCCTGGTAAGGCTCTGAAAGACGCTGTAAAGTAAGATAGAATCGCGAGGCAACTCGCGTTCTAAAACAAGGGCTCTAAGCCCTTGTTTTTTCGGGCGCTTAGCTCAGCTGGGAGAGCAACGGCCTTACAAGCCGTAGGTCGCAGGTTCGAGCCCTGCAGCGCCCACCATATCAATAGGCTCTGTGTACATTGCAGAGCCTATTTTATTTCAACCTTTTGACATAAATTTTAAGGGTTGATTTTAGGGTCGCAAGTGATTACTTTGCGCCCCCACTACTGGAGTGGTAGTTCAGTTGGTTAGAATGCCGGCCTGTCACGCCGGAGGTCGCGGGTTCGAGTCCCGTCCGCTCCGCCATAAGAGCATCGCAAGATGCATTAGAAAGCCTGTAAACCTAGTGTTTGCAGGCTTTTTTCTTGCCTTGTTGTAATTCATGGGTGCATACTGTCGCAATAAATCGCATGAATGATACGGGTTTTCTTGCGGGTTTTTTGAGTTACGGGTTTTTAGTTGATAAAAAAAACCGCAACGAAGGCGGCAAACATGGCTATTACAACGGATATGCAGATAAAGGCGGTAAAACTTCCAGCCGGTAAGCGAAAGGCAAAATTTGCCGTGGGTGATGGGTTGTTTTTATTGCTGACGGAATCGGGTAAATATTTCAAATACGGATACACCTATAATGATAAGCGCAAAGAGGCATCGCTTGGGGTGTATCCAAAGGTTAGTCTGAAAGCTGCCAAGATGAAGTTACAGGATATTAAATCGATGTTAGCGGTTGGTATCGATCCAAACCAAAAGAAGCGGGCTGAACGTGAGGCCAACCTATCAGCAAGCCAAGAACAGAAGGAAAAAGAGGTTGCCGATGCCAACACCTTTGAACGGATAGCGCGTCAGTGGCATGCGATTCATGAAAGCGGTTGGTCAGATAAACACGCCATTACAATCTTGCGCCGGTTCGAGATGCATGTGTTTCCTGTTATCGGCTCTATCCCTGTTGCTCAGCTGACCAAATCACAGGTTGCTGATGTGCTTACGGCCATTGTTGTACGCGGTACGGTAGAAATATCAAAGCGCATTGCGCAAATAACGCGCCAAGTGCTAGAATATGCCAGTGACAGGGGTCTGATTGAGGCTATCCCGATGGGAAACATGAAAACCTTGCTTCCCCAGCGCAAGGCAAAACAAATGCCGGCCATTACCGATAGCAAACGAATCGGTGCACTATTGCGAGCCATCTACGCTTATGAAGGCAGCTTTGTTGTATGCCAGGCATTGAAGCTATTGCCATTGGTTGCTCTGCGCTCTGGTGAGTTCAGAACGGCAGAATGGCCGGAGTTCTCTTTAGAAGGAGCTCTGTGGACTATTCCAGCCGCTCACAGGAAGTTGTCCAAGGCTGCAAAGGCAAACCCTGCCAATGTACATGTAGTGCCGCTGAGCACGCAGGCCGTAGCCATCCTGAAGGATTTAAAACAACTCACCGGTTCAGGGCGGCACGTTTTCCCTTCCGTGCGTGGTGATGTTCGCCCCATGTCTGAGAATGCGATCAATGTGGCTATTCATGCCATGGGCTTTGATGACATGGTTGGCCATGGCTGGCGTGCTGTGTTCAGCACGTGTTTAAATGAGCAAGGCTTCAATCCGGATGCGATAGAGCGCCAGCTGGCCCATACAGAAAAGAATGCTGTGCGGGCTGCATATAATCGTGGTGATTATCTGAGAGAACGGACAACCATGATGCAGCACTGGGCGGATTATCTGGATGGATTGCGCACAGGCGCGGATATTATTTCTATCAATAAGGAGGTGAGAGCATGAGGCCATCATTATTAAAGCCAGGTGATTCGGTAAACTGGCAGCCGGATCAGGGCGACCCGACGACGACGCGCCGCATTACATTTATTGAACGTGTGCCAGGTAATGGCCTGAGTAAGACCACTTCTTTTTTTAGGCTAAAAGACCGTGGACTGATTTCGATGAGTGATTATGAGGTGTCACGGCGTGTCAGCAATTAAACGCAACCAGGCATGATGACGAGCACTGTTTCGGCTATAATGAAGGGGGCGTGTGAATCACCCCCCCCCCCCATTAAAGGGGGGGTATTATGCCCCCGTGATCCCGGGTGGGGGGGGGGCTCAAAAATGGGGGGGATTTGAAAAACGGAGGTAATAAAATGAAACAATCGATTGAAAATAACCGGCACGAGATGAAACAACTATTGGTAACGTCAGACGGAAGTGATGACCGGCTGATTCATCTTGGCAAACAGATCGGCGCAGAATCATTGTTGCAGGTGCTGGATACGTTGGGCGGGGATTTAGGCGAGCTGCACCGGATCCCATCTGCTGAACATTTTATTGCAGCGAAAAATAGGGAACTGCGAAACTCTGATGTTCGCACCCAGCTATTGGCCGGCGTGGATCCCCGGCTTCTGGCTCAAAAATACGGGTTGGCCACGGAGCATATTGAACAAATAGCTATGGCATAACGCCACCAGTTGGCCAGGCGGATGGATAGGCAGGGCTTGATCACCCTGCCAGCAAGGGAACACCTCCCCTTCCGCCCTGGCCTTAATCTTGAGGTGCGAGGTAAACAGACATGCAAGGTGAAGATCATTTTTCTTTCAATCAGTTAGTTCAGCAACTTGACTTAGCAGAGGCGATTAAACCCGCTTCCGGAAGCGGTGAATATGCTGTGCGTGATTGGTATATGACCCACAAACTAATGCCTATCCTTCAGGTGAGTTTAGCTCCAGTAAAAACAGAAAACGATCACGACCTTGAGATGTTTAAGCAGGTTGTTCAAGAATCTGTAAGTTTTTGGATTCAGTCTGCTGTGTTGTTTTCCAGCTCTGAGGAAAACCATTTACTACATACGCTTCGATGGTTCTATATCGGGCAGTTTTATTGCCTGTTGCGTAATGAAATTCGAAAGAATGAAAAATTATATGACCAAGGAATACAGTGTATTCAACTCATAGAGAGTGAAAAATTTGATGAGGTATATAATCTGGTCAAATCTTTTCCAAAACTACCCAAAAATAAGAGAGGGCGGCCTGCCGTTCCGTTATGGCTAAAGCTGTGCATGGCCTATGATTTCACCGTCTTACATTCTACCAACATAAAACACCCTAAATTTCCAAACCTTAAACCACCCGTGGTAGATGCCTGGTTGATTCTTGATGAGATAGCAGCGAAGTACCAACGAATTGATCTGAAAACCTGGAAAACAGTGCGCATTTTTCAATCTGGAAGTGCTATAAGACAGCACTTAAAGGGGTTGCGAAACCTTCCAGGCAACAAGGTTTAGGAATTAACATATTAATATTAAAGAACTATATCATATCCGGTGGGTAAAGACTACTTGATAACTTAGATACTCCTGTCTTCCAGTTGCAAAGTTTTGACCCAAGATGTTAAAGCACGCAGGAGGCCGGAATGGAACAGGACGAAACCAACAAAAGAACCCACCTATATACGTATGAAGAATTGGCTGGAAAATCAATCACTATGTCTGCCTACCATTATCAATCCTTGTGGCAGGCGTTGCGACTTATCGAAAACAGGCTACCAGTTGAAGATGGCTGTGTTGACTACGGATCTGATTTGGAACTTGGAGAGGTTCACAACTGCTTAATAGCGGCCGCTGTGTGTACCGGCGAAAGACTGAGTAACCGGAATTTAGCAGAAGCAATACAGCAGCGCGTAATGATGCCCAAAGCAGGCAATCAGGATGCATACGATCAGGGTAACACGCTGCATAAGCAATCTATGGCAAGCGAAAAAAATCATCCAAAACAAAAACCTCATCGCCAAACGACAATCCTTCCAAACAAGTACAAGTCATCTCAAGAAACCTGATTGATTCGCTTCGGGTGGTTTTATCCATGCTTGGGTATGGGCCACTGAGCACATCTCAAACACCACCCTCCCCTGAAGATATTGCGCGATGCGCCACGCTCCATTTGCTGGAGGCGCTCAAGCATCTTCATCACAATGAAATTGACCTGGCACGAACCTCCTTTGAACAGTCCGCGCAACTTAGCCATGCATTTGATGAAGTGACGCAATAATGGAGCAATATATTACAGCATCTGGCATTGCTAAAAAATGTTGCGTCAGCCGAAGCACAGTCTGGAGGTGGGCGAAAGAGGGGGTCTTGCCTAGTCCCTTCAAGCTCAGTAATCGCACTACGGTGTGGCGAGCCTCAGCCATTCAAGCGACCCTCGACAAGCTTGAAGCAGAGGCTGCGTCATGAAAGGAGATATAAATACCGAGCTTGGTTTACCCTATCGCCGGTGCAAACGGTGCGGGAGATGGTTCCCAGCGGTAACTATTGTTGACCTCCAAGCTGTTATTCCGATCTATGAAAAACACAACCGAACGTATTGCAAGCCCTGCTTACGGATATTGGGCACGGAAAGCGGTATTAAAAGCTGATGGCATACGCTTGGTTTAGGCTTTATTTTGAGTGGGCAACTGACCCCAAAATTCAGATGTTATCCGAAGTTGATCAGCGCCGTTTTATCATGCTTTTATGCCTCCGTTGCGGTAACGGTCATGTAACGTTACATGAAACGGGTGATTTGTTACATGAAACAAAGGTGGCGTTACATGAAACAAAAGTGGCGTTTCAGTTGCGCATAAGCGAGGCGCAATGGGATAAAACAAAGGCGCATTTGTTAGCGCAAAACTTGATTGATGAACTTGGAAATCCAACGGCCTGGGATAAACGTCAATTTGTTTCAGATTCAAGCACAGCAAGGGTTTCAAAGCATCGTTCCAGAAAAAAACAGGCTGCAAAAGAAGCCCCTGAAAGCACGGTAAAAAAATGTAACGTTACAGTAACGCCCCCAGATACAGATACAGATACAGATATAAAAAACACTTGCGCAAAGGGTGACCCATTTGACGCATTTTGGGCTGCATATCCAAAAAAGAAGAGCAAAGGCGCAGCAGAGAAAGTCTGGAACAGAAAACGCCTGGGCAATGGCTCTTTCGATTTGCTGATGGCCGGGCTTGAACGTGCAAAGGCATCTGATGACTGGACAAAAGATGGCGGTAAGTTCATTCAGTACCCCGCAACTTGGCTCAACGCTAGAGGCTGGGAAGATGAGCCAACCACAACCGGGCAACCCGTAGCAGATTCCAGCCGTGTAAAATTTGAAGACCTGCCGACATCGTTATGACACCTTTACAATCCACCAACTCACCCCTGAAAAACGATATGGTCAACATCGAATACGCGTACATTGGCACGCTGATGAGTAATCCGTCCATGATCGGCATGTACGCGGTGAAACCTGATCATTTCCAAGACAATCTTTGCAGCAAGGTATGTCAGCAGTTGGATTCAGGCAATACAGATCCCGCCTTAATTTGCCGGGAACTTGGAAATGAGGTTGAACCGGCGCTGGTTAAAATGATCGGGCATGTCCACACGGCTGGCCTTGAAAAACATGCTGATGCAATCATCCAGGCGTATGCCCGGCGCAAGTTTGCTTATGCACTGGCCATTGCCAACCGGAAAATAAGCGACGGTGAAGGCGTTGATACTACGCTGAACAGCCTGATTTCAGCAGTCGATGAAGATCAGGAGTCTCAATTCAGAACAGCGGCTGAAGGCGCTTATGCGGTTTACGATGACATTCAGCAGCGAACCAAGGGCGGCTGTAATGTTCGCGCTATTCCATCGGGCTTTTCGACTATCGACAGATACACCGGGGGCTTAGAGCGTGGCAGCCTGATAACGGTTGCAGCTCGCCCGAGCATGGGCAAATCAGCCTTGGCGGCCAGCATAGCGTTAGCGGTGTCTCAATCGCATTCGGCTTGTTTGTCGTCTCTGGAGATGGATAGCCGGTCAATCGCGTACCGGCTCATTGCCAACATTTCAAAGATGGATTTGAAGCTGTTGCGCTCATCTGTGGGTTTTTCACAAACGGCCTGGAAAGCATCAGCCGATGCGGTGGATAAAATCAGCGGTCTGAAACTCTGGATTGATGACAACCCGAACCGGACGGCAAGCCAGATTTCAGCACAGGCAAGGCGACATCATGCCAGGTATGGGCTTGACCTGTTGATGATCGACTATATCGGCCTGCTTGGTACGGATGGCCATAAATCGCTACCGCGTCACCTACAGGTGGCAGAAATGACACGAACATTCAAGGCGCTGGCCAAACAGCTTGATTGCTGTGTAATGATTCTCTGCCAATTGAATCGGGATGCTGACGGGGTGCGGCCTTCACTGGCACATTTGCGAGAGTCCGGCGCGATTGAACAGGATTCTGATGTGGTGCTGTTTCCCTATCGGTACAATGAAAACGGTACTGATAAGGCCGTGGTGATTGTCGCAAAGAACCGTAACGGACCCACGGGCGATGCACCCATACACTGGTCTGCATCCAGTGCCTCATTTGAAAATACGGGTGATGCATGATGATAAAAATACCGAATCCATCCGACATTTTCAAGATCAGAAATAGCCTACTGAGTGAGCTTGCGGCTATGAATATTCCGATTGCGCTGCTGCACCAGTTCGATTTGAGCTGTTTTACGCGTGATCTACAAGGGAATGCTTTTATACATATTGAGTCGTCATACGACCATCCTTTATGTGTCCCCGTTGCAGGAAAAAGCCAGGATCTGTTTGATGCATGGTTGACCCTACGCGGTTGGTCAAAACCGACCAGCCAGGCGTTGTTTATTTCTTTGCGTGGAAATTTAGAGGGCCAGCGACTCAGCGTGAAAGCCATTCGGGCAATCATAAACACAACGGCCAAAGCGAAGGCGCAGAAAACAAGATGGAAAGAGCAATTTCAAGTCATTCAGGGAGGCAGGCAGTGAGAAGAAAAAATCTGGTTCGATTCCGTACGTTTTGCCGAATGGCTCATATCAACCGGACAGAGCTTTTTCTGTTGATCAATAGCAGATGCCTGACAGTGACTGTCATTCACGGTGTCAGTTTTATCTGTAGCGACCACGCGACGATTAGCGCCGCACAAAAAAAATCTGGGATCAGACCCATTCAGGAGATGAAAAATGCAGTTCAGACATATTAAAATCGAGAATGAAATCAGAGTTCGCGGCGACGCAAGCCAATGGCTTAGTGAAGCTACGCTAGGCAACGGAACGAAAGCTTATGAAATAAACGATGGTGAAGCAGTCTTTGGCGCGGGCTTCCGCAGCGAGATCCAACGGGCTACACAGACCGTTGGAGTCCAGAATACTATTGTTGATCGGCTGACTGACAAACGATCAACACCGTATGTACAGGTGAAAGGTGTACAGAATACCATGCCTGAAAATCCAATTGAATACACCGGTCTTCAATACAGTGAGGCCGTAATTCGTGCAAATGGAATTGAGCATATTCAACCGGCTCTTGAGATCTTGCGACGCAGGAGCAATTCAACACTGATCCTGACTCATTCAGATGCGAGGGCAAAACAGTGGATAGCGGCCTTAAAGTCGGCAGGCAGGAGCGTTGTTCCGGTGGTCTCAAAACCAGCCGGTGGTTATGACTTCATTTCAGTGTCCACCATCAGCGAGTATTTGTCTGAGCTTGGAGGCAATCCGCATGCATGGGACGCGCTGAACCTTGATCCTGGTCTATTATTTATCGATCAAGGCGAGTTAATGCCGGCTCACGAATTGAAACGCGCCGCGCGAAGCATCCGCCCTGCCTTTCGCGTTGGCTTCATGGAGAGCCCGCCTAAAGATGTTTCAGCGATGCAGCGCCTGTGTCACGAGATGGGGCCGTGGGTTCTGGGAAGACCGAAAAATGCACATGCATTTCGCTGGAATAGCCCGTTGTAAAAATCAGC
>CAYOTF010000020.1:15125-21417 GCA_964406805.1 uncultured Zetaproteobacteria bacterium
CGAAAAAATGAAAGAAAACACGATGAAACCGAACACAAATGAATCAGCAGCCATTGGCCTGCTCTCCATGCATATCGGATTGCTCGCCAAAGCGGGAATACCAGGCCGGAGGTTGTCAGCTACCGCTGGCGATTGTATGTCAGCGTTAATGAACCTTGATGTGAATAGTCAGCTTTCATTCCGGGAAGCCGTTGCATCGACTGGCTACACGCAGGAACAGGCTGAAACCATTTGTCACGACTGTGAACATTCGTATGCCAACCTTGGCGATGATTCAGGCGTGGCCAGAACAGCGGCGATGAATCTGGAAACGCTGTCACAGGAAATTGCAGAGGGTGGTGCCCGGCTGCCTTCGATTATTTGAGCCCGTGCTTTTTCTGTTCCGGATCCATCAGCGTCCAGCCGGTGATGGATCCGGCTGGCGGAATGGTCATGCATCTGTGGATGAAACTCCGACTTGCCCTGGTCGTCGCATGGCCTTTCCGCTTTTTTTTCATCTGAGCCGCTGGAAATGGAGGGGTGATGCCAATAAGACAAAAACAGATTTGGTCTGACGAACTGTCAGAAGCCTTTGGTCAACACCTGGTGGTGAACAAGGGGCGCAGCGTCCTGACGTTTCAGCAATATGACCGAACGGCACGCGATTTTTTCACCTGGGTTTTTGACAGCGGTCAGCCTGTCTCACCCGATGGGGTGCAGGCATGGTTACGGCATTTGTACTTCGATAAAGGGTGTCTGGAAAATAGTACAAGGGCAGGCCGATTATCCGGGCTTCGGACGGTTTGCGCCTGGCTGGTGACGCAAAACGTGCTTGATAGCAACGTAACGGACGGGGTTGAAGCACCTACCTTTCATCAGCACGCTGCCCGCAAGCTGGATACGAAGACCCTTATCAAGCTGTTCAGCGCCGAACAGGGGAAGTCAGTGAAAAGCATACGAAACCGGGCGCTGCTGTTACTGCTTTATGCAACAGGCATGAGGCGCGCGGAAGTGTGTTCGCTGACGTTGGACAGGCTAACGCTTGGCAAAACGACCGGGCGGGTTCATATCATAGGCAAAGGGGCAAAAGAGCGGACAGTCGGATTTTCAGGCGCTCCAGTCGAAGCGTTGAACAAATGGATTGTTGCCCGTTGTGAAGTGGCGCATATCGAGATACAGGCTGTGTTTGTTGGGGTGGGTGGTAATTCAAAAGGCAAGGCCTTGGGGTTTAATGGACTCCGGAATGTGCTGAAGAGTGCAGCAAAATTGGCTGGTGTCAGACAGGATAGCGTTCACTTGCATTTGCTCCGTTCCAGTTTCGCAACCGACCTGTATGACAGCGGGGTTCCTGTTAAAGAAATCGCCCTGCTATTGGGGCATTCGGATGAATCGATCACATGGCGGCGTTATATCGCGATCAGCGAAAGGCATCTAAAGAAGGCCATGATTCCAGCCAGCCGATGGCATGATTTGGGTGTGAACTGATGGCGGAAAAGAGGAAAGCAGGACGGCCAAAAGGGCCATGCAGTGAACGAGAGATTGCACAGCGGAAAGCAGCAGCTCCGGCGGCGGCTCGGGCGCGCTCACCAGCCGGAAAAAAAGCCTCAAGCCGGAACCGCTGGGTGCATGGCCGCTACGCTAAGGGCCAGCTTGCGGCCATAGGTGGCAAACCCTGCCAGAGCACTTGCCCGAAATACCCGTGTGTATTCGTGACCGAGGAAAAAACCAAGGCCGGGCAATCATGCCTTGAGGCTTTGGACGTTCAGCGGCTGGAACATGTGGCAGAGGCGATCTTGCAAGCAGTGGATGGGGGCGATGCATCAGCTTTGAATCAAATCGCAAGTTTGGAAATGGCGGGAAATCTGGATATTTTACACCGGCTGCGCTCAGAGATTGCCTCCCGTGGTGTATTGATTGAAAAAGCGCTGTTTTCCTCCGATGGAAAACAGATCGGCGCTGACCTGATAGAAAACCCGGCATTGAAAACGCTGGTGAAATTATGCTCTGAAATGGGCTTTAATCTGGCTGAATTCGTGGCCACGCCAGCGGCTAAAGCAAAAATAGTCGGTGAACAGGAAGAGCGCGAAACAGCAGCTACCATCACCAGGCGGCTGATGGACAGGCTGGGGCCATTGTCTGGCAAGCAAAAGCCGGTTGATGCTGAAATTATTGTGGAAGATGACTGAAGCAATATGACCATGGCTTAAGGAGGGTGCATGCAGCACGGCGAACAGAATCCGGATGATTACATCGATGCTATCGGCTACCAGGCGCTTGCAGCAGAACTTGCAGGGGTGAATCCATGATGGCGGGTGGTTCATTCCCCCTGTTTGTGGTTCCGAAAAATAGCTTGTGAACCTATAGAATGATCAATAAGCAGAATGGGGCTATGAAAAGGCTGAGTTGCACCATGCCGCGCTCAGGGCGGGGTAAATGCCGATTTTTCCGGATTTCGACGCGAAATGTCCGAAATTAAACCCTCCCCATGGCAAGGTGAAATAGTGCGTTTTCCTGGTACATATCCCCACCGTTTTGATTTTAAGGTATTGGTTTTTAATCCCCACATAGCAAGGGGCATACCACTTTCGGGGTTTTTCCGGTGGGTATGAATGGCGCTTAAATTTAGCCAAGTAAGCGCCAATTATATGCGCTGCGAAAGGTGCGGGAAGGTAGTCTTGAAACGCTTTGTGCCAAGGCATAGCTGCCATGCGTTTGAGAGGCTGCAATCGATGAGGCATAACAGGGGGATGAATGAAAGCAATTCGAACACCAAAGAACCGGCATGCTGGGATCATCAGACTGATCCTGATTAACAAGCATGAACTGAGATACTTAAAAAGGCTGCTGGACGCATTCAGAATCAAGCGAGCGACGCTTATAGCGCGTGGGGTAGCTCTCATGCCCGATGATCCATCAGAGCTGCATCAGCGCATCTTACAGGTTCGTGAATCACTGTTTCATCTGGTCTTGATGTATGATAAAGCCACGGTCACGCCAAACCTACATGAGCGGGCTCAATTGCTGGGGGTGTGTCATATTGCGCTGAAGAATCATCGTGCGGCTATTGTTGGCATGGCTGGTCAGCAGCTCGAACAAACGCTGTTGACGGATGTTATCCAGCATGGTGAAGTAGCTCAAGAGCCGGGGCTTGAATCCATTTGGGAATGCACAGCGCGTGATCACCCCTTGTTTGATGCCTGTTGTCTGAACCTGATTCGGAAGGTTGAACTTCCTGATGATTGGCTTGAAATCTTCGCTGATGAAATAGCCCGCAAGGCTAATCGAGAACGGCGTAGTCATTTGCGGGTGGTAACATGAAAGCTGATTCAGCCGAAATTGAACGGCTTTTGAAATCAATTGAATATGGCAGTGAACTGGTGGAGCTAGGCAAAGTCATCGGAGCGAATCAGCTTCTTGTGGTGCTATCCATGCTTGCGGGGCCAATCGGCATGCAGGTTTATATCCCAAGCCCTGAAAGTTTCGTGGCCATGCTGCGCAGATCAGCAAGAGATCATGATATAAAAACCACATACAAGGGCACGCCTGCCAGCATTAAAGCACTTGCTTTGAAGCATGGCATCACCAAAACAAGGGTGCGTCAGATTATTGCCCAAAGTGAATCTTTGAAATGATCTGAGAGTATCATTAAGATACTCTCAGATCAAACATCGTACCATATTGCATACGCCTCCTGAGAAATACCGGACAGTTTTGAGAGCCTCATTAAGAGGCTCTCAAAACTACCCGGTAGTAAAATCATAAAAAGACAAAAGTGGGGAAACGTTATCAAAAAAGGCATTTTTTGATGGCACAAGGTTTGCGTTAATGATTGGCATATCCCTTGCTATAATGGAGTTTTAACATCAGGCTTATATGTGGTGATTCATGACAGCCAGTTGTGCTCAAGCATCAGGTCACGCTCAAAGATGCTGATTTTCCCCAACATTCAAAGCATACGCTCTCTTTATTGAAAGCGGATCCATGCACCGGCATTCAATACCTACTCAACAATCGACAGTACGTCTTTGGTATTGCGTGCCAAGATCATGCACCTCGGTGGATACGTATCCATGCTGATGAAAATAGTTACTTTTGGCTATACGGCCTGTTTGTGTCCCTAGTTGGTTATGCCATTTGCTTCAGTTCAACATCATCGTTCAACGGAATCATATCTGACGGCAAGGTGGAGTGATCTAGAATCTGCACGCAATAGCCGTTTAAGCTTTTGCCATTCTGCATGGCGGCAATACTGAGCCGCTGATGCAAATCAGGATTGGTGCGTAAGACAAACTTGCCGGAGTAGGTTTTGCCTGCGGTGGCCAGGGGCAATGGCTTTCCGTCTTTTTTGTAGATTTCAATCCATTCATCCACAATGGTGCATAATTCAGCATAGACGGCTGTTTCATCATCGCCATGGCAACACCGGCCAATCATGCCGGGCGCGGAACCAACAAAGCATTGATCCTCATCCGACCATTCTACAATTTTCAGATAGTGAGCTGATTCTTTTACTTTGGATCTCATTTGTTGGCCTCCTTGATTTTCTCTGCGACTTCTTTTTCCTGATAGTGCTTTGCATCCGCACCATCTTTTCCAGCGATGGTGCATCTTGTGTTGCCTTTTTCAAAATTGCGGTGGCTTCCTTTGCCGTCACGATTGATGAACCCTGCTTTCTTAAGGTCTGCTATCAGGGCTTTTATCTTTCTTGGCATGGAAATATAGTATCATTATGATACTATAAGAACAAGAAATTGTTTCGACAAAGGCATGAATACCGGTGGGCACGTATCCACGCAGATGAAAATCGTTACCTTGTTGGTTAGGCAGCAGCTAACTGATACAGATATGCGCGGGTCATGCCGAATTCACGGGCAAGGGCTGCTTTGTTTGTCTGTGGATCCTTGAATCGCTCTTTGATTTCAGCTTGTTGCTCTGCAGTAAAGCGGCTCTGCCTTCCCTTGTATTTACCAGCGGCCTTGGCAATAGCGATGCCTTCACGCTGACGTTCAAGCATCAGATCCCTCTCGAACGTGCTGATGGCACCAAGCATGGTCAACATGAGCTGCTGAAAGGCATCTGCCTTCTTTCCAGCCTCAAAGGTCAGGTTTTCTTTGTGAAAGCGGATCGATGCGCCTGCATCCAATACCTGTTCAACAATGGCCAGCAAGTCTTTGGTGTTGCGTGCCAGGCGTGAAAGTTCATGAACATTGATCACGTCACCCTTTCGCATGTTCATGAGCATAGCCTGGAGCTTTGGGCGGTTGGTATCCTTACCTGATACATGCTCTTCATAAACCCTGTCGCATGGCAGGCCTGCAAGCTGCCTGGCTGTATTCTGGTCTGCTGTACTTACCCGAATATAATTGAATATCATGGTTATACCCCCTTATGCGTATATTTTGAATCTTAGATCACAGGATACGATTGTCAATTATAGATTGTTATTGATTTATATCATACGCTTTTACATGTGTATGTTTTGACTGTGGCCTAAGTGGACGCTGCTGATCGTTTGTATCATGGGTAAGATCAAATGTTTCATGGCAGCTGTTTTGCCTAGGTTTGACATGATGGCTATACGTGCATTTTCCGCGACTTTTGTGAATTGGTTGTTTTTTAGAGATCACCATAATCATGGATAAAACGGCGTGTTTTTTAGCATGTTTCCCCACTATTGAAACAAAAGTGAAAACCATCCTTCTTACCCACAAGCGCCCTAAAATTGCCCTGTTTTAGGGCGCGCCTACCATAGGCTGTGCCCTACCCCCCCATCAAAAGCTCAGACTCAAGCCGGCGGTGGCGCTCATTATGTGCCTCACAAAAAATTGGTGGATTTTCACTTTCGTTGATATAGTGTGTATAGTGTGTATAATTTCACACATGAATAGTAAGGAACTCATGAAAATGCTGAAAAAGGCCGGATGGGAAGTTGCCCGTATCCGTGGAAGTCATCACCAGATGGCTCATCCTGATTTTAACTATGTCATCACGGTTCCTCACCCCAAAAAGCAGCTTGGTAAGGGCTTGGTGAATGCCATCCTGAAAAGTGCCAAGCTCAAGGAGTAAATATGCGCTATCCCATTGTGATTGAACCCGGCGATGATAACACTGCCTTTGGTGTGGTCGTGCCTGATCTCCCCGGTTGTTTTTCTGCCGGAGATACGCTTGATGAAGCCATGGATAATACAGTTGAATCTATTGAGCTCCATCTTGAAGCATTGTTGCATGATCATGCTGATATTCCGCATCCATCATCCATTGAAGTGCATCAATCGAACCCGGATTATGCTGGTTGGGTGTTTGCGGTGGTTGA
>CAYOTF010000021.1:0-21380 GCA_964406805.1 uncultured Zetaproteobacteria bacterium
TCCATGGTAGATACTGCGGCTAGCCAGTCTGGAGAAAGTCGTAGTGCATATCTTACCAAGGCGGCTGTCATGCGAGTAGAAACCGACTGGATTGCTCCCGAAGCTTTTAATGATGATGCTGATCTTAGGCATCATGCCTAACATAGGCAGTATGAAGTGCATCACGGTCTAATTGTCGAAAGATTTTTACATTGATTGTACATTTGTGGTGTTTTCTTCTACTCATTCCAAAGGACTAGAAGTTAACGGGTTTTGTTGCGGGTTTTGTATATAAAACCACACTAATATGTTGCCATTACTCACTAATTGCGGTCGTCCGCTCCGCCATCCAAGCATCGCAAGATGCATCAAGAAGCCTGTAAACCTAGTGTTTGCAGGCTTTTTTTGTTGACTTGCTATAATTCTTAGGCGCATGCTGTCGCAATAAATCACATAAACGGAACGGGATTAAGCTGAAGTGCATCTTTGACCGTATTGACCGGCTACTTGAATACTCTGCCAAAGAATTACTATCGCTGACCCCACCATCCCCCACTGATGTTGCCGGCTGCGCGGCACAGCACATACAGATTCTACCCACTTGCTTATAGCTTCATAAGGAAATCACCAAGCGCATGGATAGACTTCATGTTGCTGAGTGTTTTTTCGGCATCCCCACAATTTGCTTGAAATGGCGTGATTTTTGGACTTGTTACGGAAGCAGACACACGGCAAACGGCGTAATGAATTGGATAGTTCATCTGCAACGAAATTCCGCTTGAGCATTTTCCATCCTGTGGCAGCGTTAAGTCATGAAAAGACTATCTATCCGTGTCCAACAAATTAAACCATCGGCCACTCTGGCCATTACTGCCAAAGCTGCTGAAATGCGCGCTGCCGGAAAAAGTGTGATTTCACTCTCCGTCGGTGAACCGGATTTTGAAACGCCGAAAGCCGCCCGAGAGGCAGGTATTGAAGCCATCAACACAGGTTTCACGCGCTATACCGCTGTCGCAGGTATCCCTGAACTGCGACAGGCTGTGGTGGAAAAATTCAAACGTGACAATGACCTGGAATATACAGCAGATGATATTCTGGTCTCATCCGGCGGCAAACAGTGTATTTTTAATCTCTTGATGGCTGTGATGAATCCGGGCGAGCGCGCCATTATTCCGGCGCCGTACTGGGTATCGTATCCCGACATGGTCAAGCTGGCTGAGGGTACACCGGTGATTGTGCCGACCACGGCTGAAGCAGGTTTTAAAATCACTGCCGCACAACTCGACGATGTATTATGCCACCGTTGCAAAATATTATTTCTCAATTCCCCATCCAATCCGACCGGCATGGCATACACAGCAGACGAATTAAAAGCCATTGGTAATGTGGTGCGCAGGCATCCCGAATTGATTGTCGCCACCGATGATATGTATGAAAAAATCCTCTTTGATGGCAAAGAGTTCGCCACCTTCGCCCAGGTCAATCCTGATCTGAAAGAGCAGACGGTGACTCTGAGCGGCGTATCCAAAGCCTATTGCATGACCGGCTGGCGCATTGGCTTTTGTGCAGGCCCTAGCGCCATCATCAAGGCGATGACCAAAATCCAAGGCCAGAGCACATCCAACGCCAATTCCATTGCCCAGAAAGCTGCTCTGGCGGCTCTGCAAGGCCCTAGCGATGAGCTGGATGAAATGGTTGCAACTTATGAAGTGCGGCGCGGCTGGCTGGTCAAGGCCATCAATGCCATTGACGGCATGCATGCCATCATGCCCGACGGTGCGTTTTATGTATTTCCATCCGTACAAGGCTGGATTGGCAAAACCACAGCTTCCGGCATTAAACTGACTGATGACGTGGTCATCTGCGAGTGGTTATTGGATGAAACTGGCGTGGCGCTGGTGCCCGGCACAGCCTTTGGTTCGGCAGGGCATGTGCGTTTTTCCTACGCTGTCAGTCAGGATACCCTGGAAGATGCAGTAAACCGCATTGCCCAAGCCGCTAAAAACATTCGCTAATGACAATTCAAGCGGATCTATCGTGTTGATAGATCCGCTTGATTGAAACCCTACGATTGGCAATACCTATACGTTCAAAGATTCAGCCCACAGCCCGCTTTCAATACCAGCCGTAATTGTTCCCATGCCGACGATATTGTGGGTTGGCATGGCGATTATTGTAGCTGTACTGCCTGTAATAATTATGGCGCTGCGCTTCGCGATGTTCACGATACTCATGACGCTCGCGTTTATAATGCTGACGAGCATCTCGTCTATCATGGTTTATGCGACCATGTCGCCTATAGTCTCCAGCATAACGGCCATGATCGCTGTAGCCATGCCGTGATGCACGCTGTGCCCGTTGATCATATCGCGATGAACTTGTATTCGATAACAACGAGCCTGCAATCGCACCAAATACTGCCCCGAACATCGCGCCTTCAGCCGTTTCATCCGTCTGCGAACCAATCAATGCTCCGGCTGCTGCGCCAATTGCAGCACCGGCAAACAAACCATTTTGTTGCCCTGACCCGGCATAGGCTGGTGTAGCACTGAATGACAAACACAGAACCGATACAAACAGCAGCTTCATAAATACATTTTTCATCGTTATCTCCTATCTTAAACACATTCAAATCCGTCAATTCAAGTTCTCAAGCAAGCACAATCTAAAACGCCGCAGGAATTGAACAATGTGGATAATATCAACCATGCCGCGTAAATATCACCCCAAGGAATACTCAGCCGCATACATGAACAGCTCAGATACTCTGACTTTTTTTGATTGAATCGTTATCATGCCGCCATGCTAGACGTGCTTCCATTATTCCCACCATCGCAACCACCACGAGCATTGAACGGGCTGTATTTGGCGCTCAATCTGCATCGTCAGGCTATAAAATCGGACGATCTACTCATCTATGCCAATTATATCGCCAGCGTCGATGGGCGTATTTCTTTACGCGATCACCAGTCTGGCGAATTCATGGTGCCCGACAGCATTGCCAATAAACGTGATTGGCGCTTGTATCAGGAACTGGCGGCACAAGCCGATGTGATGCTCACCTCGGCGCGTTATTTCCGTCAATTGGCCTGCGGTAAAGCTCAGGATTTATTGCCTGTTGGCACAGGTAAAGCTTATGCCGACCTGGCTGAATGGCGGCAGAAGCAAGGTCTCAAAGCGCAGCCGGATGTGGTCATTCTATCCAACTCCTTAAATATTCCCGATCAGAGCCTGATGGCATTGGATGACAGGTCTGTTTTTATCTGCACTAGCGAACTGGCCGATGATCAAAAAATAAATCATTTCACATCATTGGGCATCCAGGTAGTGATTGCCGGTCAGCAACAGGTTGAAGGGAAACTATTAAAACAACAATTGATTCAAGCGGGCTACCGCAGCGCCTATATGATTGCAGGCCCTGAAGTGCATCGCAGTCTGATCGAGGCGCAAGTGCTGAACCGTTTGTTTTTAACCACACGCTTGAACCTATTGGCCAGCGATGCCTTTCACAGTATCTTACACGGTGATCTCAATGCTCCGGCCGAATTGACGCTGCTATCACTCTATCTGGATCAACATGAGCCAACGGCGCAGCTATTTGCCCAATATTCTTTACAACAGCAAGGATCACAACAATGATAATAATGTATGGCATTCCCAATTGCGACAGCATCAAAAAAGCACGCCGCTGGCTGGATCAACATGATGTGACGTATCAATTCCATAATTATAAAAAAGACGGCATCACAGCAGAGCAACTGAGCTTGTGGGTGGATCAACTTGGTTGGGAAATACTGCTCAACAAGCGTGGCACGACATGGCGCACATTGAGCGACGAGCAGAAAGCCAACATTGATGCCAGCAAAGCAATCGCATTGATGCGTGCGCATACTTCGATGATTAAAAGGCCTGTCTTGATGATCGATGGGCATATCGAAATCGGCTTCTCTGAAGCCGTTTACAGCGCCCTATTTCAATGACACTGCACCACCAGCATCAAAAGATCATCATCACAGGCCCTGTCGGCGACTTACAGGCTTTGTATCAGATTGGAGAGCCTGACAAGCCTGCTGTTGTTGTATGTCATCCCCACCCCCAATACGGAGGCACGATGCGCAACAAAGTCGTATATTGGATTGCACGCGCCTTTGAAGATGCAGGCTGCTCCGTGCTGCGCTTTAATTTTCGCGGCGTGGAACAATCTGCAGGCAACTGGGATGAAGGGCGTGGTGAAGCCGATGATGCGGCTGCCGCCCTCGACTGGCTGCATGGCCAGCATCCCGATTCACCCTTGTGGTTGGCTGGTTTTTCCTTTGGTTGTTATGCAGGCCTGATGGCCGCACGTCACGATGCACGAATATCGCGTTTGTTTGCCGTAGCACCAGCGGTCAACCTATGGTCGTTTGCCTTTATGCAGGGTGATCAGCGCCCGTTCACTGTAGTTTCGGGCACCAACGATGAAATCGTTCCCTTTGATCAGGTGCATGCCAGCGTGGCTGGGCAAAAGCACATTGATTTTCATGCTATCGAAGGAGCTGGCCACTTCTTTCCCGAACATAAGGAGCAAATGATCCATGCTCTGATGAGCGATGTAAAACTATAATCAACGCATGCTGAAAGCCCCGTTGCGAGGCTTATTTGGCATCCTTCACAAGCTTGGTATGAATATCTTTCATGCGTGATTCCGAGGTAAAAAAAACACCGATATGATATTTATGACACGTCGTACAGCTTTCATTCACCCGCCCGCTCTGATGACATTGAATACAGGCGGATTTTTTAATCGGCTAGAAATTACTCTCGAACTGCGTCGCATCAAAGCCACTGTACGCCTGTGTCAGCAACACCGATGATGTAAACAAATCGATTCAGACGAATTCAGAGGGTATTGGAGGCTGCATGCAGCTTGAGCATCAGTTTAACCTGCGCCAAGGGGATATCCAGACGATCGGCAATGGACTCTTCGGATTCACCTTCGCGCTGCATGCGCAGAATCATGGTGGCCTGCGTGCTGTTTTGAGGCGGTAAAGGCTGAGGAGGTAAGGACTGAGGCGGCAAGGACTGCGCAGGAACATGTTGATCCAATGCAACGTGATAGCTCACCTGCTGGTGCGCCACCGGTTGATTCGATTTCGATGCCTGTATGCCTGCACTCTGGACAGGCTCTTGATTACTTGTTTGAGCACCACGCCGGACACCAGATGGGGTTGATTGTTGCGCGCTGAGTTGATTCAAATCCTCTCGCTCTTGCAACTTCTCGATCGCGCTTGTCGCCAGAGATAGATGCATCGTCGCATCTTCCAGCTGTTGCGCGGTATCCATCAACAGTTCTTCCAGTCTCTGTTGGCGCTTACCATTGCGATACCACGTAAGCCATAAGCCAGAGATCGCGATAAGCAAACTGACATCAATAATCAAACCAAGCCACTCATTCAAGAAAATCGTGAACATCCCTGTTTCCATTTCTAGTCGAGCCCCATCAATGAACGCAAGCGAATCACCATTTGCGAGTGCAATTGTGATACCCGTGATTCAGTTAGTCCCAGAATAAGAGCGATTTCTTTCATCGTCAGCTCTTCATAATAATACAGCGTAATCAATACATTTTCGCGTTGTGGCAAGGCCTGGATTGCTGCGGCCAACTGGCCGACAAATTCCAACATCGTGTTTTGCGATTCCGGTGTCAGCAGCGGATCAGCCTCCAGTGTTTCCAATATACTGAACTCATCCCCATCGCTGTTGTGCACCGGCACATCATCAAAATGAATCACCGACATATAACGCACTTGATTCAGTCGTTCGCGATAATCGCTCAGCTTGACACCCAAATGATCGGCAATTTCCTGCTCTTCAGCTGGCCTGCCATAACGCTGTTCCAGCTCCATAAACGCGCCCTGCATTTCTTTCGCATGGTCGCGCAAACCGCGTGGCATCCAGTCAAAGGCACGCAGGTAATCGATCATCGAACCACGTACCCGATACGATACGAAGGTTTTAAATTTCACTTCCCGACTGTGATCAAAGCGTTGCGCACCATCGAGTAAACCCAGCACACCGGCATTGATCAGATCATCCATTTCGATCGAATCCGGCGTACGCCGCATCAATTGATCGGCGTGATAACGCACCAGTGGCAGATACTCTTCCAGCAGTTCATCCGGTGTCGGCTGCGTGGCATATTGAGGTGTGGCATTCATCTGTTGACATCCCTACGTTCAGATAGATGTTCGGAATGCTGACCAGGAGGCTGATTGGCGGGATGATCTGATTTAGATGGCAACAATTGATTCAACCAGGCCAGCATCGCCCCCATCCATGCACCCGCAGAACTCAATATAAAAATGCGAAACAGGGCATCGGATATTGCAATATTCTGAATCAAGCACACGGCACTGCCAAACAATAAACCGGTCAAAGCACCGGATACACATGCATGAACAGGTTTCACGATGAAAGACTCTGCGTTTGCATGGCCGGAACAGGCGTGGCTTCAGCACCCTCATCGTCATCATCCAAGCCTGCCGATAACGTATGTTCCCAGAAGAATTGCAAACCACCGGAGCGCGATGCATCACGCGGACGATTCAAAATATGATCAAACAAACGATCCAGATGCGGTCGCAAGGCAGGATCATTATCATTTAATAAACGCTGCTGCTGGATCGCCTTACGCGCTGACGGATGCTGCGGCACATGACCAACATAATCCAAATACACATCCAGATAACGATCAGTGACCGACAACAATCGTTTGAACGTAATATGGCCATCGATTTCATCGGTCTGGTTGATCAACACCATAAAGCGGCGCACACCGCGTTGCTGCGATAACACTTTAATCAGCGCATAGGCATCGGTCAGTGACGTTGGATCAGGCGTTAATACCACCAGCGCACTTTCAGCCGCCGAAGCAAAATAGAGCACATTGTCACCAATGCCGGCAGCCGTATCGATAAGAATCAAATCGTAATGTTCACCTGCTTCACGCAAACTATCCAAAATCGTTTGTTGCTCGGACACATTCAAACTGGTCAGTTCATACAAACCACTGCCACCGGGCAACACATCAAAGCCTTGCGGGCAACGCACGATCAAATCACGTAGTGGCGCAGTACCGGTAAGCAGATTGCGCATCGTTGTAGTCGATTGAATGCCCAGCATCACATCGACATTGGCCAAGCCCAAGTCCGCATCAATCAACAATACCCGCTGCCCTAATTTGGCTGCATGAGCGGCCAAATGCACCGACATGAACGTTTTACCCACACCACCCTTGCCACTACTGATTGATATCACACGTGGGGAAATAATGCGCCGTGGCTCTTGAGCCTGAGTTATATCCACTGGGTTCACAGGCATATCACTCATGCTGTTGTTTCCCGATACTGTTTGTTGAGTAAAGTGGTCAGAGCTTGAGCATTGAGCCAACCCATTTGCTCAGGCACTTCAGGGCCAAAGCTGCAATAACTTACCGGCAAGGCGGAGGCCATTGACCAATTCACGATTTTACCGGGTTTCTGGGTTTCATCCAGTTTGGAAAATGCGATATCCGTCATGTCCGATGTCACGGCGTGTTGAATCTGCTGCATGCCATCCTCCTCATCCATATTGGCCGGGAGCATCAAAAAACGTCGTTGCGATACATCTGCCGGCAACGTCTGGAACAGTGCGTTCCAAATACTCGTTTGCCGTTTTAAGTTTGCATCACGCTGAGGACTCCAGCCTTCAGTATCTATTAGCAGGAGTTGTGCCGTTTGTAGCTGCTTCAGAATTTGATCCACAGCAGCAGCTTTTTTGATGGGATGAAACGGGATACCCAATGTGTTGGCATAAGCCCGCAATGAATCAAGTCCACCCATGCGTTCGGTATCGGTGGATATTAACGCCACACGCACACCCTTCATGCTGTAATGCGCCGCAAGCTTGGCCACCAACGTGCTCTTGCCACTGCCCGAAGGACCTGAAAACAACAACGCATTGCGTTCTTTGATCGGAGTCACACGCTTCGCCCATTGCATGCTTTTGCTGCCAAGTGGATTTTTTTGACTAAAATCTGCCGCCATGTCAAAGGCATGACTGGCCGACACGCCCAGCTTACACAAATGATCAAACGCATCCTGCTCCGCAGCATTGGCCAGAGCCTGACGCAAATTGGCCGATCCATTCTGCCCCAAACCTTCAACAATGCGTTCCAAACGCTCCAATGCTGCATCGGTATTTTTTGGCGATTGCGCTGGTGTAGATACCGTTTCGTGTCGTGTTGGCTGCTCCCATCGCGATGCTGGCCGGCTTGATTGGCCGCTTTCAGTTTTGACAACGGCTTTTGTATCAACACCCCGTTCAACTGCCATCTCCGTCGCTGCTGGCGGCGTGTTATCCAAGGCTGCGTGTACAAGCCAAACCATTTCACCATCTTCATCGCGCGACTTCTGACGATCGAGGATCAAGGCTTCAGGGCCCATTTCCTGACGCACTTTGGCTAGCGCTTCGTGCAAATGCGGGGCAGAGAATAATTTAATGCGCATCGTACAAGCTCACTTTAGCCAACGACTGCACATCGGTTTGCGGTGGAATTTCGACAATCGACAAAACTACGATACGGGTCATCACCTTACGCAGCGACAACGATAACGGCCCGCGCAATTGCGGCGTGGTCAACAACACCGGCATATCCACATCATGCTGACTCGACACCTCATTCAAACGCGATATAAAACGCTGCCATTCACCCATATCCAACGGTAGCGACCAACCCGGTTGCTGATTCAAGCGATCCATCATACGCTGCTCCAATTCACCATCCAACATGAACACCGCCAGCTCACCCTGCGGGTTAAGATAACGCTGAGTGATGGTGCGACCCAAGCGTTCCCTGACTTTTTCCACCAAATCATCGATACTCAGCTGCTGACCGGCATGATCCGACAACGCCTCAAGAATGAGCATCAGATCCCGAATCGGCACCCATTCGGCCAACAAGCGCTGCAAGACATTCTGCAACAAGCCGGCCGTAACCTGAGCAGGCACAATTTCTTCCACCACTTTCGGATGCCGCTCAGAGAATTTATCCAGCAATTCATGCACCTGAGTACGATCCAGCATATCACTGGCCTGGGCACGCAAGAGTTCCGTCAAATGTGTGATAATCACGGTCGATGGCTCAACTACGGTATAACCAGACAATTCAGCCTGCTGACGTTTATCCTCGGAAATCCATAAGGCAGGCAAACCAAAGGCCGGTTCCTGTGTGGCAATGCCTTCAATCGCGGGTCCCGTAACCTGACTCTCCAGTGCCAATAAATTGCGTGGCCGAATCTCACCTTTACCAACCACCGCACCACGAATCAGAATTTGATAGTCGGATACACCAAGCTGCAAATTGTCTTTGATATGCACAGGCGGCAACACAAAACCAATCTCCTGGGTGATTTGACGACGTACTTTTTTCATGCGCTCAAGCAAATTGCCTTCGCGACTATTCTCCACCATATCAATCAGTCCATAACCAATTTCCAGACGAATGGGATCTTCTATCAATAAATCATCCAGCGAATCCTCAACCGTTGGCTCAGCCACCGGAGTCACATCCTCAGCCACCGGATTCAGCAATTTCTCCTGTTCACCCAGATGCAAATACCAGCCACTAAAACCGAGCCCCAAGGCCAGTAATATAAATGGAATAAATGGCAAACCAGGCACCAAACTCATCAGCACCAATGCGCCACTCGCTACAAAATGCACTTTAGGGTACTGAGTGAATTGTTCTTTTAATTCGATTGGCAAGGCCACATTGCCACTGGCACGTGTAATAATAATACCGGCGGCAGTCGAGATAATCAGTGCAGGTATTTGTGACACTAGGCCATCACCCACCGTCAAAAGACTGAACACGGTGGCCGCATCACTGACCGCCATATCATTCTGCATCACTCCGATAATCAAGCCGCCCACCAGATTGATCATGGTGATAATCAAGCCGGCAACCGCATCACCACGTACAAACTTGGAGGCACCATCCATCGCACCATAAAATTCCGCTTCACGCGATACATTTTCACGCCGCACACGTGCATCGGCCTCATTGATCAGACCTGCATTCATATCTGCATCGATAGCCATTTGTTTGCCCGGCATCGCATCGAGCGTAAAGCGCGCTGCCACTTCGGCGATACGAGTCGAGCCCTTGGTGATGACGATAAAGTTAATCAATACCAGGATAATGAAAATAATCAGGCCGACCACCATATTACCGCCGGCTACAAATTCACCAAAGCCTTGAATCACATGACCTGCCGCTGAAGGCCCCTCCTGCCCATGCAACAAAATCAAACGGGTCGTTGCCACATTCAAGGACAAACGAAACAAGGTGGTCAGCAACAATAATGATGGGAATACAGAAAACTCCAACGGTTTAGTCACATAAATCGAGGTCAGTAAAATCAAAATCGCGATGGTGATATTGGCTGCCAGTAAGACATCCATCAGCCAGGTGGGCAGTGGCACCATCATCACCAGCAAAATACCCAGCACTCCGATGGCCAACAGCACATCGGGCTGATTTCCTATTCGTTTCAATGTGATGGATGCGGCTGATGCCATGAGTGTCCCTACTCCTGTCTCTTAATCGTTGTGCGCGGTTTTAATTTGAATACTTCGGCCAAAATAATGGCAATGGCTTCAAACAGATCCTCTGGAATTTCATCGCCAATCTCCACATGCTTAAACAAGGATCTTGCCAAAGGTTTATTTTCGCGCAGTGGAACCTTGTTTTCTCGAGCGACTTCTCTGATTTTTGCTGCGATATGCCCCTTACCCTTGGCCAATACGCGCGGCGCACCCAAGCCACCGGGCTCATAGGCCAGCGCCACCGCAACATGCGTCGGGTTGGTAATTACCACATCCGCATCCGGCACATCGGCCATCATACGATTCTGCGCCTGCTGCATTTGCAGTTGGCGAATTTTGGCTTTGAGTTGCGGGTCGCCTTCGCTTTCTTTGTGTTCGTTGCGCACTTCTTTTTTCGACATGCGCATTGATTTCATGTGTTCCCAGCGTTGATACAACACATCAGCCAGGCCAATAAAGGCAAAGATAACAGCCGCCAAGGTAATAATTCTGACACTACCTTCTACCGCCAGCACACCGATATCGAAGGGATCACGAAAAGCAGCATGCAGGACTTCGGCATACAAATCCCCGACAATGATGTAACAAGCTGTTGAAATAACGATTATTTTCAGGATTGATTTCACAAACTCCGCCAGCGACTTGGTGGAAAAAAGGCGTTTAAAGCCTTTCATCGGACTGATTTTTTCCAGTTTCGGTTTTAAGGTTTCGAAGGTAAATACCGGACCACTCACCGCCACCGTAACCAGCATACCGAGCAATACAATCGGCAATGCAATCGGCACAATCACCATCGCCATATCTGCACCGGCAGACATCAACAAGGCTTGCATGCCCTGGCCGGTTGTTTCCATTTCCGCCTTGCCGGACAAATAAAATATCATCATCTGCTTCAACACACCAATCAGCCAGGCACCCACGCCAGTCGATACAATCAACACAAGCACCGCAAATGAAATCGCCGTTGAAGGCTCTTTGCTGCTCGGCACCTGGCCTTTCTTGCGGGCATCCTCTAATCGCTTCGGGGATGCCTCTTCGGTTTGCTGACTCTTGTCCTGATCGTCAGACATAAGACCCTAAACCGTCAAAAAACGAACGCCGAAACATGTTCTTCTGCTTTGTCTTGCTTTCATTGCCATGACAATGCAATAAACAGGCCAACACCGTCACACAGGTTTTTTTCATGTGTGCAGAAATCATTGATTGGCAACTCGCCATGTATGCATAGATTCCCGACCTTGATACATCATCACATCAGATCGCAGGATGACGGAGGACGACATGGCAAAATACGGGCTAAGTTTTTTAAACGATGATGAACTCATTGCGCACGTTAAAGAGACCGTAGAAAAATATCGCTTCCATATCAATCTTGATGAATTCAATAAAAACCTTATTGATCCCATCAAACTTACTTTCGATGCCAAAGTGTATGGCAAAAGCATGCCGGAAATTATCGAAGCGGAATGCATTCGTCAGATTGATAAATCCAACACCAATCACATTGGCTACTTCCATCAAAACATATTCAAGTATTTTGGCAATCACTGGCAAGTGCCTCAAAAGGGTTATGATATTATCAACGATGAACGTAAAATATTCGTCGAGATGAAAAACAAACACAACACCATGAACTCATCATCCGCCCAAAAAACCTATATGAAAATGCAGCACACTATTCTGCGTGATGATGAAGCGACCTGTTATCTGGTCGAAGTCATTGCCAAGAAGAGTCAGGATATTGCCTGGAAAATCAGCATTGATGGCGAGCAACTGTCCAATAAACACATTCGCAGAATGTCGATTGATAAGTTTTATGAACTGGCAACCGGTTACCCCACGGCCTTTCGTGAGCTTTGTGAAGTCATCCCCGTGGTGATTGATGATGTCATCGCCCAAAGTGGCCATGGTAAAATGGAAAGCACGGTGTTTAACGAACTGCAAGATATATCACCCGCCATCATGAAAAGCATCTATTTGCTCTCCTTTGAACAATACGAAGGCTTTGCCTCCTTGAGCATGCGATGAACGGATATTTAACCCTCACCGAGGTCTCCAACAGCCTCGGCGTTTCGAAAGCCATCGTTTCCGGCTGGGAAAAAAATGGCAAACTCTTTCCAGCTCAAATTGAGCCGCAAAAACTCTATAGCCCACAACAATTACGACACTTTGAGGCATATCGAAAACTGGCCGATAGCACATGGGATAACGAACAACAGATTCAAGCCACGCGCCCTTACCGTTCGATTGAGCTTTTCGCAGGCGCAGGTGGTCTGGCTCTTGGCTTAGAGCATGCTGGTTTTAAAGTCGCCCTGCTCAATGAAATCGACAAACATGCCGGAGCCACACTCAAGAAAAATAGACCGCACTGGAATGTTACTGTGGGTGATATTAGCGGCCTTGATTTCACCCACTTCCATCAACACATTGATTTTCTATCCGGCGGATTCCCCTGTCAGGCATTTTCATATGCTGGCAACAAACGCGGCTTTGGTGACACTCGTGGAACGCTATTTTTCGAATTCGCACGCGCAGTAGAAGAAATTCAACCACGCGTTTTTTTAGCTGAAAATGTACGTGGTTTACTCAGCCATGATCATGGCCGAACGATAGAAACCATTCAACATAAAATCAAAGAAATTGGTTACACCTTGGTTGATCCGCGTGTATTAAAAGCTATTTATTATAAGGTCCCGCAAAAAAGAGAGCGTCTTTTCCTCATTGGCATTCGCAATGATTTGGCAGAAAATATAAACTTTCAATGGCCATCTCCTTACAAACGTGTACTCACTGTCAAAGATGCTCTGCAAGCAGGCGAGTTGTTTGATTGTGATGTGCCCGACTCCAATGGCCAAAGCTATCCCGTGCGCAAAAAAGAAATTCTCACGCTCATTCCCCAAGGTGGTTATTGGCGCGATTTACCCGATCACCTTCAGCGCGAATATATGCAAAAAAGTTATTTTTTGGGCGGCGGAAAAACAGGCATGGCACGCAGGCTTGCCTGGGATGAACCGAGCCTCACCCTGACATGCGCTCCGGCTCAAAAACAAACCGAACGCTGCCATCCGGAAGAAACGCGCCCTTTGACCGTGCGCGAATATGCCCGCATTCAAACATTTCCCGATAATTGGATCTTCACTGGCTCAACAAGCAATCAATACAAACAAATCGGTAATGCCGTACCTGTAAATCTGGCGAGCGCTATCGGACGCAGCCTCATCGCGTTACTCAATATACTCGAAGAAAAACAACCACGCCTTGAAACCTATGCTATTCCCGACTGGACTAGCGAGCCTCAACAAATGGATTTTTTATGGGAAAAGCGAGCAGAATATATTACGGCAAACGCTGCGACTTTAGCCAGGCAATAATATCGTTGCGATCGCGTTCGGATAAATGTGGCAAAACCATTTTCGTGTTCGCTTTAACCTTGCGAGGATTCGATAGCCATGCCTGCAACGCATCCTCATCCCAGACATCAAATGGCATACCCGAAATAGTTGGCGACTGACCAAACACAGCCAACAAGCTGGGGCCAACTTTAATATGATTGGAGTTCAAATGATGGCATGGCGCACAGCGCACCACAGTCACCACCTTGCCCCGCAATGCATCCGCTTCAGCAAATGCTTGCGAGACAAACAGCACATTACTGAGCAGTAGTAGTTTGAGGAGCCAGAGCAAAAGTCAATTCACCTTGTTTACCATGATAACGCAAACGCACCTGCAATCGATCCGTATGAATATCACCGACTAGCAGAGCACGCCGGTACACACCTAATGCGCCATCCGGAATAGCCTGCCGCCATTTGGAACCATCGGTACGAATATGCACCAGCAAATCCGGAATATGTCGCCGACCCTCCCGGTTTACGATAATCAGAAATTCATTCATGCCCGGCCCCACTGCTTCCGGGCGCGTTTCATAATGAATGGAAAATTCATCCCATGGTTGCGGTTCCGGCATCCAAACATCTTGCGATGAACAGGCCGAGAGCAGCAACAAAAGTACAGCCAGATATTTAAATTTCATAGTGCTCCATCCTATTGGCTATGGCGTTGCAAATAAGCCAAGACTTGTTGGTGTTGTGTTTCAGTCATGCGCCCTAAACCACGCTGTTGGCGATGCTTTTGCATGCGATAAAGCGTTGTCACCCACAGATTGGCTGGATGAATATTCGGCATCGGCGGCTTATGGCAGGTCGAACACTGCTTGGCGAACTGCTTAAAGTCTGCCGATTGCTGATCAGGATAAATCGACAAACTTTTCTGCGCCTCCGATTGTGTTGTATCGCTGCATGCCACCGCAAAAAACAATACCAACGATAAACAAAGAACACTATTTCTTTTCATCACCATCCAGATTCGAATCGCTCTCATCGCCCGCAGCATCCTGCGCATCGTCATCCATCTCATCATCCGAGCCGTACATCATGGTCATAAAATAGACAAAACTGCCAAATACCGCGATATAAGCGAAAGCAGCCACATGACCCCAGTTAAACCATTCACGTGGACTACCGGCTCGATCACCCCAAAACGGCACAGTAAGTCCATAGGCAATCAAAATCGTCACAATAAGAATCGACCAAAACCATTTGGGCACACGCTGGGACGACTCCAGACCCGAACCACTGGCAATGATTTCTTCATCGGTCATGCCTACTTTTTTTCCATCTATTTTTTTGTGGGAGCGAGACTGACCTCCACCGAACAAACGCTCGTTTTCATCATCAATGATTTTTTGTTTTGCAACCATGTTCGCTTTATCTGTCATCATATTCTCCTGCTTCAAGCTCCTTCAGCATAATACGTTACCTTGAACGAATCTGTCCAACCATCATCACTTTCAGCCAACACGGTCAAACGATGCAGGCCTTTTTTCATCTTCGGTGAAAAATGCAGCAGCACATCTTTACGCCCTACCGTCTGCCAGCTCACCTGATCCTGTTGCAAACGATACATCGAGACCGGCAGACCTTCGATGCGCAAATGAATCCGGGCTGAAGTATAGCGTTTGTTGGCCAAATTGATGCGATAATCAAAAGCAGTCGTGCCCGTCATCAACTCAGCGCGATCCACTACCATCGAATACGGTTGGTAACTCATCACTCCGAGTATAAAAAACACCGCTCCAATCAAGGTGCCAATACTGGCCGCTTTGGTGCGCGAAAGTAGCGAACCCAAATTACTCTTGCCGTGCTCCTGCGCGCCAAAGGCAAACGACAACAGACCCGGTCCCTGCATCTTTTTACTTTTGCTGTGCAACTGATCGCAGGCCGCCACACATTCACCACAATTGATGCAACTATCAAAAACTTCAGTGCGTCGCGGATCAATATCGAGAAAACAACTGTCCTCGCAATAATTGCAATTTAAACAGTCATCACTGCGGCTGCTATCATAATCAATATGCAAGGTCTCACGGGTCTTGAACGAATGCTGCCAGACCCGATAAATACACATGTATTTGCAAACCAAATGGCGCATGGCCGCCACATCCACCAACACCACCAACACACAAACTGTATAAATCCACAACAAATGTTCGGCTTTGGCGACCGGATGCAATATTATAAACGACCAAATCACCGCCGGATCAAAGAAGTACAATAATGGAATAATGGCAAACAACATTGCCACCAACACAAATGAACCCGCCAACACGATTTTATTAACCCACACATTTTTACGCCGCGCGACCTGCATCTTTTCACCCGACACATCCATCATCAACGCCCGCCGCCCAAGCAGTTTCGCAGTCAAGGCATTCGCCCATTCCGACAATGTATTCTGCGGACAAACCCAGCCACAAAACACAGCACCAGCCCATGAATACATAAAAATCAAACCGGTCGCAGCCATCAGCCAAAAGCCCATGACAATCGAAATATCCGAAAACCACACCTGATAATCCAGCAATCGAAACGCACCGGCCATCGGATCAATGCGAAACAAGCCGGATACCGGAATCACTACCAGCAATAACATCACCACATATTGCGAAATACGCCGCCATTGATGCACTGTTTGCGCACCGGCCACATGCTCTTCTCGCACCGAAATCTGACTTAAATCTTGCCTCGCACTCATTTCATTATCTCATTCATGCCCAGTACCATCATGACGGCACTCTAGCATAAGGACTGATGCGAAATAACCTATCACGATATTTTTTAGCGGCCTTGCTATCACCACGCTGCTCAAGCATATGCAGCATCGCTTGCAATGCAGCTTCGTGATCCGGACGAATGCGGAGGATTTTCTGCAAGGCTTGCTCGTAACTCAAGCCTTGCGGCAAGCCATGCTCCAAACTGGCAAACATCGCATCAGCCAATGCAAACGCGGCCCAACGATCCTGCGCATTGGCGCGATATGCCAGCGCCTGCAAACGCCCTGCCCCCGGCTTACCCTGCAAACTAAGCAACTGGGCTCGTATATTAAATTCGCTACCTGCCCATGCTCGTTTAAATACCACCATATCCGCCGTATCAATTGACCAATAGCGCGCTGCATCCATCCATGACACACGTCGCTCAATCAACCACTGCAGCAATTCCGGCAACACATTCTGACCATAGCGCATCGATGGCAAGGCAAATTCAATCACCGGAGCCCATTCACCCTGCAACGGACCCGGCATCGCATCCGCCAGCAATACCGACACATCCCCCCAATAACGCCCCAACCATGTCCAGCCACCTTCACCACCCCAGAGATCCGAATCGGGTGCTGCTGCTATCACTACCGATGCCGGCTGTTGTTGATCCGCAAAACCCACCAGCCCAATGCGATAACCATCCACAAAGACGGCGTTGTTCGTAAATACCCGGGCAAAGCTGCGCAATACCACTTGCAACGAAGTCGTATCAAACTGATTGAATGCCAACCATTGCACAAACAGCCCCTGTTCATTCAAACGTGATTTGGCACGCGCAAACTGTTCAAGCGAAAGCAAGGCACCACGCCCGACCATATCCGGATGGAACAAATCACCGATAATCACATCATAATGCTGTTGCGAACGCATCAAAAAACGCCGTGCATCATCATGTTGTATATCCAGTCTGGACATAGCAGTGCCAGAAACAATGCCCTCATTGACCCGATCAAAATAATCGCCCGCAGCTGTAATCGCACCCTGCGACAACTCAACCGCATGCAACTGCGCATGCGGCCAGGCCAAAGCTCCGGATGCCGTGATTCCAGTACCCAAGCCCAGCAGCAACACAGATTTCGCATTAGCATGTAGAAACATCGGCAACCGTGCCTGATTCCGTTGCACCGCCACCGAAGTAGGATCGCTGGATGCATCCATACGCTGCAAATCAGCCAGCAACAAGCGCTGCCCATCCTGACGCTGCACCACGTGAGTGATGGAAACCGCATCTTCATGTTGATACAAATCAACAGAATCCGGCAATTCAGCTTGCAACAATAAGGATGCCTGTGGCAGATGAGCAACCGGCCAAGCCAGCAGCGTAAACAGCACCAGGCTGATCACTGCAGCAAACATACGTTTGCCCTGTGGCAGCCAATAACACCCGCACAGCATTATCAATAACGCAGCCAACAACCATGTCGCGGCCGTGCCGAGCCACGGAATCAACACAAAACCGGCCAACAATGCACCAAGGCAAGCACCGACACTGTTGGCGGCATACAGCCATGCACCTTCATCATGGCGGGAAATCAATGGCAACCATGCACCCAAAGCCAGAGTTACGGGCAACGTACACAACGCAATCAACAAGCCCTGCACTAGCAATGCTACTGCTAAGGAATCAAACTGCATCGTTTGAACCCAATCATTCAAATGTGGGAAAGCATACAAACCAGCCACGGCCATGATCGCAACCAAGCCAGGCATCAGCTGCAAGGCATGCCTGCGCGGCAGATATTGAGCCAGCACACTGCCCACACCAAGACCAATCAAAAACACCGCCAGGATCACAGCCAGCACATATTCGGTACGCAATAAAATCATGCCGTAGGCGCGTGTCCAGGCAATCTCCAGCATCAATGCCCCTGCCCCCATGCCTGCATAGGCCAGTAAATATGGATATTGAATCGCTCGGTTAGGAGCGGGAACAGGCGCTTGAGATTCAACGGGTTCCGTGGACTCGGCAGATTCAATTGATTCCGTAGATTTAATCCGCAGCGATAACCACAACAGAACCAATCCCAGCAGCACTCCCAAGCCTGCCACCCATTGCAGCGCCAACACCCAGCCTGCCAACGGCAACAGCAGCAATGGTAACAATGCTCCGAATGCACCACCGATAGTATTCACGCCATACAATGCGCCCAATGACAGCTGTAACGACTTACCAACACGCAGCATGGTTGGAAAGGCAAAACCCAACGCCAACGCCGGCAAACACAACACCCATAAGGCCGAAGACATTTGCCAGAATTGCCATACCCCCACATCAGCTACCGACAACCACATGCCTTGCATAAACTGCATCATGGTTGGCAGAGCAAGGGCATAGAGCGCAACCGCAATCTCAATCGCGGCCAACACACGCAAACTATTCCTCATCGAGCCCTGCCAGCGACAACCCAAAAAGCTGCCAAGCCCCAAGCCCAGCATGAAAGCTGCAACCGTGACCACGACACCCAATATACTGATGCCGAATAACAGGCTCAACATGCGCGTCCACAACACTTCATAAGCCAGTGCGGTTACACCTGACAAACCATACAGCAAGAGTAAAAGAACAGCGTAATTGGATCGTTTCATATCAAAAAAAGAAAAAACTTAGACAGCATTATTCATGAATAATACGGGGTAGGACGTCAAACAGGACTAAACCACACCGCAACACGTCAATTCGGATAAAACCAGACAAACGCCACCACACCATGTACGACCGCCAGTGTCGTCGCTAAGCCAGCCGATAAGACATGCCAGACAAACACATCCTTATCAAAAATACCCATCGCAATGCCAAAGCTTGCCGCCAGCAAAACCAGGCATAATAAAGCGCCACCCATCCAAAATAGAATTTGGTGTTTACTTTTCATGCTAATCGCGCGCTCTGCGGCCAAGGCCCGCTCTTCGTTAAACTGATCCATCACATCCGCAAAGTGTTCTGTTTCAGCCGCAGCATTTGAACTGCTTGCCGCTATCGGTTCAGAAGCAGATCCAACGGAGGCCGTAGCAGATGTAGAAAAAACACCCAGCAACAATAACGTCAACGCGGCTAGCAAATGATTCAGCAGTTTATTTCGCATCATCTTCATCATCGTCTTTTTTCAAAGCATGCCGCCAATGCAACACCACGGCCAACAACATCGGAGCAAATACGAGAAAGAATAAAAACACAAAAATTGACCATGGTGTATCAATACTAACATGCAAATAACGGTAACTATCCACCGCCCAAGCAGGCATTGCCCAACATAAACCGACAACCATCAACAGCAACAACCGCATAGACTTCAAAACCATCATGGCTTCACCTCACTCAATGTATGACTTGATGCACAACGAAAACCATAAAAATCCGATGCCATATTGGGCAGCGAATAATTGCGATGATAACTTTCTGTTGAAAATGGATCACTCTTCCATGAACCGCCACGCATCACACGGTACACAACATTTTCCACATTTTCCTGACCAACACCCTTAAATTGATCTGTCACCGGCACAAACGATTCCACTCCACCCTTTTGGGTGGAATAAGGACCAAACGCATCAAACACCCATTCGGACACATTACCCGCCATATCCATCACACCATAGGCGCTCGCACCATGTTTAAATTCACGCACGGAAGTGGTGTGGCCGATGCTGTAATAGGTGTTTAAACGGCTCACATCCATCTTGTCACCCCAAGGCCAACGCCTTGCATCAACACCGCGAGCAGCTTTTTCCCATTCGGCCTCCTGCGGCAATCGTTTACCCGTCCATGCACAATAATCTCTAGCATTGTACCATGACACCAGCGTCACAGGATGATCTTCAAGGCCGGAAGGAATCTTACCATCCACCCAATTCAGCGGAGCACGATAATGTTTAGCAGCCACAAAAAATGCATATTGCGCCTGAGTAACAGGGAATTTATCTATCCAGAAGTCTGGCACATCAACCGCATGAGCAGGCTGATCGGCCTGATTGCTATGCAAGGCATTCGTACCCATGATAAAACGTCCGGCAGGCACAAACTGCATTTGATTCAATTCTGCGGTTGTTTCAGGCGATAACAAAGATTGCAGGGCAAGGGCAGAATAAACCGGCTGATTCGCCTCACGCGCCTCATGGGCTGCTTGAATACGAATATCTTCACCTGCAGCACGAATATGATCATCCACTTCAGCAATATCGTAACTCACCTTGCCACGCATTTCCTTCATACGCATCGAACCGAGTTCCATCACATGCAACGAGCCACCAACCATCGCAGCCGTAATACAGGTCAACAGAACCGCCATGGCTAAACGTTTGCGTTTGTTTTTTTCTTTTTTAGTAATCGTTGGGCGTGCCATCAGTGTGTTATTTACCGTCTTCAGGTGGCAACGGCTCAGAATCAGCAGAGCTATAATCGGATGTTCCCGGCAAATCCCAAGTGCCATAAAAGCGTTTGAGTAACAGTTCGCCGAACACGCCACCCACAGCACAAAACTCCATATTCAGGATCACAAAGAAACCCCACCACATTAACGGAATCAAACGTGCCCCTTCAGGCGCACCATGCTGCAAAGTCATATAATAATCGATGGCAAGAATCACCAGTGGTGGAAAATGAGCCACCAGCTTGCCACCC
>CAYOTF010000022.1:0-18343 GCA_964406805.1 uncultured Zetaproteobacteria bacterium
CCAAAAGCTGATCTTACAAACATCCTATCATATCGCATGGTTCGATCCGGTCTTTTTCCTGTTTTTCCTTAGTGGACTATTGGGCTTAGGTTTAACAAGCTTATTAGCCTACTCAACCCGTGCCCTACTCAAAAGCGAGCGTCGCAATGCTGCTATTCTTAATTCTGCCATGGATGCCATCATCAGCGTTGATGAGCATAACATTGTGCAGGAATTCAATGCCGCAGCCGAACATATCTTTGCCTATAGCAGCAACGAAGCCATTGGCCAAAACATCATTGACTTGCTCGTTCCCGAAGCACAGCGCAAAGCATACAAAGCGGCGATGGCTGACTATTTAAACACCGGAAAACAACACATACTGGGTAAATTACTGGAGCGCACAGCTGTACGCAGCAATGGCGAAGCATTCCCTGTCGAATTGAACATTGTTGAAGTAGTTAGCGGAAAACATCGTTTATTTACAGCTTTCTTGCGTGATATTTCCAGTCGCAAAAAAGCTCAGGAGGACTTATCGCAGCTGGCCACCGTCGTTGAACAATCCTTTAATGCCATCATCATCACCGATACTCAGGGGGTGATGCAATATGTGAATCCGGCCTTTGAGGCGTTAAGTGGCTACAGCGCCAACGAAGCCATCGGCCAGCGCCCCAGCATCGTCAAAAGTGGTGAACATTCCGATCAATATTATGCCACCATGTGGCAGGCGCTACACGATCAAAAAACCTGGACGGGCTCATTCATCAACAAAGCCAAAGATGGTCATACCTACCATGTCGAACAAACTATTTTTCCACTTTATGTGGCGGGTGATCTGATCGGCTATACATCGGTGCAACAGGATGTAACCGAACGCGATCGTTTGCAGGAACAATCGGAACATACCCAGCGTTTGGAAAGCCTCGGTGTATTGGCTGGAGGCATCGCACATGATTTTAACAATCTATTAACCGCCATCATGGGCAATACAGGACTGGCGCAAAACAAACTACCGGATCAAAGCCCGGCTCAAAGGAATTTGCACAATATCCAAAAGGCCAGTGAAAGTGCGGCCACATTATGCCAGCAAATGTTGGCCTATTCCGGTAAAGGACATTTTATTATCGAGCCATTGGACTTATCCAACGCGATTACCGACATCCTGCAATTGCTTGAGTCATCGATTGCCAAGCGCGTACATCTCGATATTCAACTCGGCCAACATCTGCCGGCCATTGATGCCGATGCAGGTCAGATCAAGCAGGTGATTATGAATTTAGTGATCAATGCATCCGAAGCTCTTGGCGATCATGTCGGTCAAATCAATATCAAAACCAAGCATGTGAATTTGACTGTCGATGACAGCATTCACCTGCTTGGCGCGGATCAAATGCAGGCTGGTGACTTTATTCGTCTCGAAGTTAGCGACAATGGCTGCGGCATGGATGAAGCGACACGCAAAAAAATATTCGATCCATTTTTCACCACCAAATTTACCGGCCGTGGTTTGGGCATGAGTGCAATCCTCGGCATTATCCGAGGCCATATGGGTGGTTTAAGCGTCCGCTCCAAGCCTAGCAAAGGCACACGTTTTTATGTGTACTTCCCGATCTCGAAGCATCAGCCGGAGCAAGCAAAGCACGAGCCTGTGATCAAGCATGGCAACGTTTCAATCTCAGGCACCGTACTGGTGGTCGATGATGAGGCGATGTTGCGTGATATCGCCACCAGCATTCTGGAAAACCTGGGGCTCAAGGTCATCGTAGCTGGCGATGGTGTCGAAGCTTTGGCATTGTTGCAGCACGATCGCAGCAGTCCGCAAGCAATCGATCTGGTCATACTCGATATGACCATGCCAAAAATGGGGGGAGCCGAGTGTTACAAACATCTGCGCAGCTTTGCGCCGGACTTGCCTGTGATCATTTGCTCAGGTTATGCCGAACAGGAAGTGCGCGAGCAGTTTAAAAACAGTGACCACATTGATTTTATCCAGAAACCCTATTTGCTGAAAACACTGGAGAAAAAGATCAAACCCATCTTCGCAAGCCGGCCCAACAGATAACCGCATCCCGCTTAAGGGTGAAAACCCGAATCACTTCGCATAAGCTACGCTACTGCAGCAAATAGTAATTCCCCTTTCGCGTAACAGGAGCAGCAATGACATCATCCTTCTACCCACCACAACGCACCTTAATGGGGCCTGGCCCATCGGATGTGAATCCGCGCATTTCTCAGGCCATGGCACGCCCCACCATCGGCCACCTCGACCCTTTATTTATTGGCATGATGGATGAAATGAAAAACCTGCTGCAATATGCCTTTCAAACCAAGAATACCCTGACTATCCCGGTATCCGCGCCCGGCTCTGCAGGCATGGAAGCCTGCTTTGTAAATCTGATCGAGCCCGGTGATAGCGTCATCATCTGTCAAAATGGTGTCTTTGGTGGGCGCATGAAAGAGAATGTCGAGCGTTGCGGCGCGATAGCTATCATGGTGCAGGATGAATGGGGTACCGCTTGTGACCCTCAAAAACTGGAAGATGCTTTAAAAGCACACCCGCAAGCCTCAACTGTCGCTTTTGTGCAGGCGGAAACATCCACCGGCGCATCATCCGATGTTAAAACCCTGGCCAGTATCGCACACCAACACGATTGTCTGGTCATCGTCGATGCCGTCACCTCCCTCGGAGGAACAGAGCTGCGTGTCGATGATTGGAACGTCGATGCCATTTATTCCGGCACCCAGAAATGTTTATCATCCACCCCCGGCTTATCGCCGGTATCCTTTAATCAGCGTGCCATTGATCGCATCAAGGTACGCAAATCGACAGTACAAAGCTGGTTTCTCGATCTGAATCTGGTCATGGGTTATTGGGGTGCAGGCAGCAAACGCGCCTACCACCATACAGCTCCGATCAATGCCTTGTACGCCTTGCATGAATCGCTGGTTATTCTTGAAGAAGAGGGTCTGGAAAACGCATGGACTCGCCACGCATTACACCACAATGCCTTAAAAGCAGGCCTTGAAGCACTCGGCCTATCGTTCGTTGTGCCGGAAGCGGATCGTTTACCGCAGCTTAATGCCGTGACTATCCCTGCAGGTGTCGATGATGCAGCCGTACGTGCTGCGTTGCTCAACGATTACAATCTGGAAATTGGGGCGGGCTTGGGGCCTATGGCCGGCAAGGTCTGGCGTATCGGTTTGATGGGCTATGCCGCCCGAAAGGATAATGTTTTACTGTGTTTATCCGCACTCGATGAAGTGCTTGGCCGCATGCAGGCACCAATCAATCACGGCCGTGCTGTTGCTGCAGCATTGGCCGCCTATTAACCCGTCGCGGTAACATCATCGGCAACAATGGATGGTGAACATGGAACAATTTACCCACATCCATTGTGCTAATCTGCAACACTTTGAAGCATCCAGCACAGCCAACTCATAATTTATCCCGTTTTACTGCCTCTTTAACTGAGTCATAATGACACACGTTGCCTCGGCTTGATTGATGCTTATGATCCACGACGCTATGTTTTCAGGGTTGGATAAAAATCGCCACGTCAAAGGAGGTCAGTTCATGTTGCAAAATCACAGTAAATTGATGTCCTCATTATTAAAAACCATGGCCGTACTGGTCACTATTGTTACACTGCAATTCTCAAGCAGTGCGCATGCAGCCAGTGCAAGTTCCGTTGCCGCAGTCAGTGGCGATTTTGTTTACATGCAGGAAAGCGATGGCAGTTTGTTGCAATACCATGTCAGCAAAGTGGATTATCAAGGCGTTGAAGCCTGGGAAATTGCCTGGCAATGCGATCAACTCACCGCCACCCATTATCTACGCATCAGTGACGGCAAACCCTTGTATGTAAAACGCATCAATCATGCCTTAAAGCGCACAGTGGAAATCACCTACAGTCAAGATAAAAACACCCCTACTATTTACCGCAAACGCAGTGCTGATGAATTTATCGAACGTAAAATATGGAATACCGACTTGCAGGATCTCGGCGCTCTGCCGCAAATGTTGGTTCGCATTGTGCAAGGCAACAATCAATCAAACGAGTCCAAGAAAATCGATCAGGACAACATCAAATTTTCCGCCATCAATTATGATGATGGTAAAGTATACCCGCTGATTGCCAAAAAAATGGGCTACCGCCATGTGAAAACAGATAACGACAGCATTCGTTGCGCCATTTACGATGTCAAACTGGATTCCTGGATGTCGTCTTTTGTGAGCAAAACTCGGCTACTCATCCCATTGCAACACGGCAGCAGCAATTTTGTCACCTACAATGGCCCTGGGCTCGATAGTGTCGGTGATGCATGGTCATTGCGTCTGGTGGGTAAAAGCAGCTCTCTGGCTATGGCCGACTCCATCGCTCCCCAACCATAACAACACCGCCCGCCTCAAACGCAGGCTCTCGCACACCCCTGCAACCATTCCAACAATGCTATGAGGTTTTCATGAAAAAAATTATCCCTGCTCTACTGCTACTGGCTCTCAGTGGTTGCATTGGGACAATCGTCGGAACTGCCGTCGATGTCACCGCAGAAGTCATCAAAGCTCCATTTAAAATCGGTAGTGCAATCATCGATGGTGTCAGCGGAGATGATGAACAAAGCGACTCCGAAAAAGATTAACCCACTGAGCAACTTGCAAAAGCAGATAAGCCGGATACTTGCCGGATAATCAATCGTTCTTTTTCTTTTTTTGATAGTTTTTTGACCTGTATTTCAACTTTTAGCGCCTCGGAATGCGAACCAACACATTGTTCAAACTGCAAGCGCAATGGCGCTTTACCGCGCAAAAACTTCGCACCTTTTCCGGATTCGTGCTCAGCAAAACGACGCGCAACATCGGTACTAATACCGGTATAAAGTTGGCCTTTGTTGCAACGGATCATGTACAAGAACCAGACTTTGCATTCCCCTTGCGCAACGATTTCAGTCATTGGCATGCTCCAATTCTTCGCAAGCGGCCATCCAGCTTTCTTCCATAACATCGATCTGTTGCAACACACCATGGTGTTCGATAGTCAGCCTTTTGAGCTCATGCACTGATGTTTGTTCGTACAGTTCCGGTGCGGCTAAAGCGGCATCCAAAGCTGCTTGTTTGCTGTGCAGCGCCTCCAGCTCCGACTCCAGTTTTTTCACCGTATTACGCAGCGGCTGCAGGGCTTTGCGTTTATCGGCTTTCTGACGGCGTTCATCTTTTTTCGATGCTCTGGAAGGTGTCTGAGCAGATGATCGATCCGGTGCCCCTGTTGTATTGTCGTCTAGCGCATCACGCTTTTGCAACAACCATGCAGCATAATCATCCAGATCACCATTAAAATGCTCCACCATACCGTGCGATACCAGCATCAACGAATCGCACACCGTGCGCAACAAGTGCCGATCATGGGACACCAGCACCATCGCCCCTTCAAAGCTTTGCAAAGCAATCGATAGCGCATGACGCATCTCCAAATCCAGATGATTGGTCGGCTCATCGAGCAGCAATAAATTCGGTTGCTGATACACCAGCAACGCCAATACCAGCCGCGCCTTCTCACCGCCGGAGAATGGCGCAACCGGTGCCAGAGCCATATCGCCCTGAAAATCAAAACCGCCGAGAAACTGACGCGCCTCTTTTTCCGAGATGTCGTCATCCACCATACGCAGGTGTTGAATGGGCGAGAGCTCATCATGCAGTTGTTCCAATTGATGTTGAGCGAAATAACCGATAGAGAGTTCCTTGGCCGTTTCCCGGCTGCCCGTTTGTGCCTGCAAGCTATCGGCCATCAATTTAATCAGGGTGGATTTACCCTCGCCATTCGGACCGAGCAAGCCAATACGATCTCCGGGCAACAGGCTGAAGGATAAATCATGCAACACCGTCACATCGCCATAACCAGCCGTTGCCTTATTGAGCCGGAGTAGCGGGTTGGGAATTGTACCGGGATGTTTAAAGCTGAACGAAAATGGCGAATCGACATGGGCTGGTGCAATCAACTGCATACGTTCCAGCGCCTTGATGCGGCTTTGCGCTTGAGTGGCCTTGCTGGCTTTGGCTTTAAAGCGATTCACGAAACTCATCATGTGATCAATCTGCTTCTGCTGCTTTTCATGCGAAGCTTGTTGCAAGGCCAGTTTTTCCGCCCGGATACGTTCAAAATCGCTGTAATTACCGTTGTAAACGGTCAGCTTACCCTGCTCGATATGGGCAATACGGTTCATGCAATGATCGAGGAAATCCCGATCATGCGAAATCAGCAATAACGCACCACGGTAGTGCAACAGCCATTTTTCCAGCCAAACCACTGCTTCCAGATCGAGATGATTGGTCGGCTCATCGAGCAGCAACAAATCGGAGCGACACATCAAGGCATGCGCAAGATTGAGTCGCATACGCCAGCCACCCGAAAAGCTGGCGACAGGATTATCTTCCGAGCCCACAGCAAAACCCAGACCATGCATCAAACGTGCAGCGCGAGCTCTGGCTGCATAACCATCAATGGCTGCAAAACGCTCATGCAATTCAGCCACACGCATGCCATCGCCATCCGCCTCAGCCTGCTCAATCTGCTGTTCTAAGCCGGTTAATTCCGCATCGCCCTGCATAATGTAGCTGATCGCAGCAACATCCAGCGCCGGCGTTTCCTGTTCGACATGCGCAATTGCAATGCCTTTATCATGGTGAAAATTACCCGCGTCTTCTTCCACCTGCCCCAGCACCAAAGCAAATAAGGAGGATTTTCCACATCCATTGGCTCCGGTAATGCCCACCCGATGACCGGCATGGATGGTCATTGAGGCATCGGAGAACAATAATTTATTACCACGCCGCAGCGAGATCCGATCAAAATAAAGCATGCGCCATGCTATGTCCGCGCCGGAAAACTGCATCCATGGATTTTGAAGCGATATATTGAAAGGATCTGTTGAAACGATACGTTGAAGCCAGGCTTTAAAACCACGGATTTTGAAAAAATGCCAAAGCTTGGCAGCATCAGTGCAAAGGAGTCATCCATGTGGAAACAGACGAGCATCCGATTGCAGGCAAAGCCTAGGGGATTTCATTTGATTACCCGCGAAATCATCGTCGGGCTACCAGAGTTGGCTGAATTTAATATCGGCCTTGCGCATTTGTTTCTTCAGCACACCAGCGCCAGTTTAACCATCAATGAAAATGCCGATCCGGATGTGCGCAGCGATATGGAAGCCCACTTCAATCACTTTGTACCGCAACACCAGCCTTATTATGAGCATACACTCGAAGGTGCCGATGATATGCCTGCCCACATCAAAGCCAGCACCTTGGGCAGCAGTATCAGCATTCCGATTTGCAACGGGCGCTTTGCGCTCGGCACATGGCAGGGCATTTATCTGGGTGAACACCGTGACTGTGGCGGCTCAAGGCAGCTGATCATCAGCCTCAACGGCGAATAAGATTGAATCTCGCGGTCTATATCTCTGGCCACGGCTTCGGTCATCTGGCGCAACTAGCTCCCGTACTAAAACGAATCCACCAGATCAAACCCGAATGCCGGTTTTTTATTCGCTGTGCTTTACCGGAGCATGAAATCCGTGCGCAAATGCCGATGGCGTTTAAACTCAACAACAAACCGGTCGATGTCGGGGTAGTGCAGTTAAATGCTGTGCAAGAGGATTGTGAAACTTCGATCCAGCAGATGTCTGCATGGATCGATCATTTTGATGATCACATCAATCAGGAAATCGAATGGTTAAAAAGCATTCAGGCAACACGGGTTCTGTCCAATATCTCACCGCTGGCATTTCCAGCCGCCAAAGCCCTCGGCATTCCAAGCATCGGGCTGGCAAGCCTCGACTGGCACACCATCTATAAACACTGGCTCGATGCCTATGATCCGATCATCCTCACACTGGCTCAGGCTTATGGCGCATCTGATCTATTGATTAGCCCACCCATGGCGATGGATATGCCGGTCTTTCCAAGCCAACAGTATGTGGCACTGATTGTTTCACAGCCCAACAAAAACACGATATTGCCGCCCGCAATCAAGCACGATGGCCGTAAAAAAGCCCTGATCCTGTTTGGCGGCTGTGGCAGCCCCCCTTATGATGTGCATGCCCTTGCAGCCATGCCGGATTGGCTGTTTCTGATTCCGGATATTTGCAGCGATCACATCAGTCCCATGCCGGAGAATATCGTCTCCATCCACTTCAGTTCTAAACTGCGCCCTATCGATGTTATGGCATCAATGATTGATGTGGTGCTATGCAAGCCCGGCTACGGTGTGTTATCCGAATGTTGGACTACAGCAACGCCCATCGCCTGGGTTGAACGGCCTGATTTCCCCGAGTTCCCAATGCTAAAAACATGGCTGGATGAATCATTTCCGGCCTGCGGTATGAGTCGATCCGATTTTCAAGCCGGACACTGGCAACCGGCACTGGAGCATGCCCTCAACCATCCCCGCCGATTCCCAGCTATAAAAGGTGACGGCGCGAACATTGCAGCAGATATCATTCTACATTACCCCCTCCATAAATAGTTACCCCCAAGGTGTAATGTTTCCAACTGTCATACTTACCCATAGGCATTAGACTAAACGTTATGCTGACCTATTCATTTTTATTACGCCTCTGTTTGGCTCTGCTACTGATACAGCCGAGCTTGGTTTGGGCTGAATGTAAGCACAATGAAAGCAATGTAAAAAAACTATCCACAGCCCAAGTCTCAGCAACAGCGCATACAAACAGCAAAATAAAACAGGTCAACATCACGATATTAAAACAACGCCTACGCAAAACTGCGGCCATTGGTTTTTTCACCAAATTAGCTTTGCGTAATGATCTGGTTGATTTAACGGACGAAATTAAGAAGTATCGTAGAAAATCGATACTGAGCGATAAGCTGAAGGAGATTCGAGCCAGCTTTGACGGCCTGTTATTAAAGCTTATCGCACTGCTGGATAACGATCCGGATCTATCACGCGATCTGTATGTCGGCAGAGAAATGATCTGGCAGAGCTTGCTCGAGGAGAAAGCATGAAAACGTTCGTCTTAACTGTACTATTCACGTTGATATCGGTACCCATTGCATACGCAGTGCCGATCGCTGAAGATATCGCCACCACCATCAAGTTGCGCGGTTTTGACTGCGGTGGCAGAGAGGTGAGCAACATCAATCAACAGCAAGATGCTCAGGGCAACAAAACCATCCAGGCCACCTGTCCGAACGGCATACGTTATCAAATTAACATCAGCGCCAGCGGCCGAGTCAGCGTGACCCGTTTATAACTCTCAGAACTATTCATTCCGCTCAGGCTTTTTATCGTTTCGTTTTTGCTGCTTTTGCGCTCGCCGCTTTTTCATAGCGGCCGTTTCACGAAAACCGTTCCTGAGAAAATCACTGCCATATTTACTCAAGGCGTGCATACCTTGAAAGTGACAGAGCCTGCATGAAGCTCCCGTCTGACTGGAAAAGGCTGGAATCGCCATGCCAGACTGCGGAGCTAAAACTACCCCTCCAAACACCAACAGAATAAACATCATATTCGCTATCACGACTCACCCCGGTATTGCAGCGCTTCGGCAATATGAGCGGCGTTAATGGCATCGGAAGCGGCCAGATCCGCAATGCTACGTGCAACTTTAAGAATCCGGTGGTAACTGCGCGCCGATAAGGAAAAGTGGTTCATGGCATGATCAAGTAATTTAGCCGATTCGCTATCGGGTCTGGCATAGCGTTCAATCTCGGCAGTCGTCATGCGCGCATTCACACGACCCTCACCCAAGCGGTCATACTGGCGCTGACGCGCTTTCTGCACCCGCTCTGCGATCACAGATGATGCTTCACCGGGCTGCATCCCTACCAGCTCCTCGCGTTCAACCGGCGGCACATGAATTCTCAAATCGAAACGATCCAATAATGGGCCTGAAATTCGACTGTTGTAGCGTCTAACCTGAGCAGGTGAACACTGGCATGCTTTGCTCGGATGTCCGAAATAACCACAGGGGCACGGATTCATTGCAGCCACCAATTGAAAGCGAGCGGGATATTCAGCGCTCTCCGCAGCTCGCGCAATATTCACCCGGCCATCTTCGAGCGGCTGCCGCAAGGTTTCCAGCACCGCCCTTTTATGCTCGGCCAGCTCGTCTAAAAATAAAATTCCATGATCAGCCTTTGATATCTCGCCCGGTTTGGGATTACTACCACCACCGATAATGGCCACATCCGAAGCCGAATGATGCGGCTGTCGCAACGGAGGATACAAACTCATGGCTGGCCGCGATGTGTCACCGGCAACACTGTAAATACGTGTCACTTCAAGTGCCTGCTCAGTCGTTAAAAGAGGCATAATGCCGGGCAAACGATGCGCCAACATACTCTTGCCCACGCCGGGACTGCCGGTCAAAAGCAAATGATGCGCCCCGGTAGCTGCAATTTCCAACACACGACGCGCCTGCTGCTGACCGCGAATATCCGCCATGTCCTGCTTGCTTTCACGGCGATGATTCGCTTGTTTTTCCACCTTGGCCACATCAAGCCGTTGACTGCCATCAATATGTTGCGCCACAGCCAATAAATGTGGCGCGGTATAGACTGTCATCCCCTGTACCGCAACCGCCTCAATCACATTGCCAACAGGTACAATCACATCCGTAAATCCCTGCGCGCGCGCAAACAACACCAGCGGCAACACGCCGCGCACCGAATTCAAACGTCCATCCAAAGCCAGCTCACCAATCAAAAACGGCGTATCTGTGGCCGACGATGAATCAGCAGAATTCCGAATCTGCGCGGATGCAATCAGCAAACCGATAGCGATAGCCAAATCAAAATGTGAGCCGTCTTTACGTTTATCGGCCGGAGCAAGGTTGACCGTAATACGCCGCAGTGGAAACTCAAAACCGGAATTACTCACCGCCGCCCGCACCCGATCCCGCGCCTCACGCACCGCCCCTTCCGGCAACCCCACCAGCGACCAACACGGCAATCCCCGCGACAAATCGACTTCTACATCGACCGCTTCCGCATCAAGACCCCGCAAGGACGCGCTGGATAATCTGGCTAACATAGTTTGAATTGTAGACCATCAGCAGCGTTATAACAGAGAAACTCATTTTACCACTCATTCACTGCCTGTCTTTAGCTGAATTCAGGAACCGTCATTGCAAACAGCACATTAAGCCATGTGCTGATACGTCTATTGTACGGAAATTACTTTCTGTGTTAAGATCGCAAAAAACTGGAGGTGCCGATATGGCGATGAGTCAGACTAGAGATGCACGGCTGGAATTGCGACTATCCAAAGATGTCAAAAGCCTATTGCAACAAGCTGCCGATTCGATGGGCAAAAAACTCAGTGAATTTGTGCTCGATTGCGCTAGGCATGAAGCGGTTGATGTAATTGCTGACCGGAGAGTATTTCTGCTTAATCAGCAACAGATGGCTGAATTCGAGAACATCTTAAACCGTCCTGTTCGAGAGAACGCCGCGCTTCAACAATTGATGGCAGCAAAGAATATCTTCCAGTGAAGCCCTGTTCGCCTGAAAAACTGAGTGATCAACATACTATTTCCGAGTTTGATTGCGGCAATCATGATCTGAATCGATTTCTAAAAAAACATGCCTACATCAATCAGGTTTCCGGCAATTCGACAACTTATGTCAGCTGCCATGGCAACAAGGTCGCAGGCTATTACACCATCACTCTTGGCTCGATCAGTCACAAACAGGCACCGAAGAAAGTTGCCGAAGATCAGCCACGCTACCCTATTCCGGTTATTCTGCTGGCAAGACTTGCTATTGATTTACATTTTCAAAGGGAAGGCCTGGGCAAAGGTTTGTTGAAAGATGCCATGATACGAGCAGCCATGGTTGCCGACATCGCCGGATGCCGAGCATTTCTGGTTCATGCCAAAGATGATCAGGCCAGAAAATGGTATCAGCAATTTGGCCTGGAACCTTCACCCTCCGACCCATTACACTTGATGATCCCCCTCAAGGATTTAATCCAAGCCTGCTGATTGGAGCGATTTATTTGATAAGAAGATGCCTTATAAGGGGACGCTACCCTTTAGCAGGGTGCTCCCGAACAACTCACCTGTTTTTAGGCTGTTACCCAGACATCAGTTTAATACGTCCAACCAGCGTCCATACCGGCAAACCACGTGACAAATCGACTTCAACATCGACAGCTTCCGCATCAAGACCACGCAGAGAGGCACTGGATAATCTGGCTAACATGGCTTGAATTGTAGACCATCAATAGAATTATCACAAAAAACTTAGTTTCTTACTTTCTGGCTGTCCTATTCCTGCGTTCTAATCATTGGGTTTTGATATGCAACTCAATTTGTATTACAATTTGAAATATATAATGTAATATGGAGGTAAGCTATGGGTGCCCTGAGTCTCAGACTGCCGGATCATCTTGATAATGCTCTTTCCCGTGAAGCGGAGCTGGAAACGAAACCTCGTTCCGAAGTGGTTCGCCATGCCCTTGCTGAATATTTGCAGCGAATGGAACGGGAACGCTTTATGGCAAACATGGTGAACGCTGCTATAGCGCTGGCAAATGATCCCGCCTCACAGCGTGAGTCGCTGGAAATAGTAGAAACCACTGTGGGTGACGGCTTGAATACTATTCTGGCTTCGGAGAATGAAGGTGATATTCATTCGGGTGAAAAATGGTGGAAGTAATGAGGCGCGGTGAGATATGGGTGGCCAACCTTAACCCCAACCGGGGCGGCGAAATTGGCAAGGCTCGTCCTGTCGTGGTTCTTCAGGAAGATAGCGTCACAGGCACAGGACTGCGTACTGTTCTGATCGCACCACTGACGACCCAGTTTCGCCCAACATTTGCCCCTTTGCGGATATCTATCAAAGCCCGCAGCCGCTTACTAAAAAATTGTTATGTGATGGTGGAGCATGTCACCGCTCTTGACCGCGCACGTTTCAGCGAAGGACCTCTGACGATGCTTACGGCAGAAGAAATGGCAGCCGTAGAAAAGAGCCTCAAAGCCATTTTCGGTTTATTAGAGTAAGGAATAACCTTTGCTGTCAGGTCTTGCAATCATACATTTATATTTCCTCAATCCCGCATTGTAGCAGTGCCTGGCTTTCATGTTTTATTTTGGTCAACCCCACATTGGCAAGAGGCTACGGTTTAATATGATAAACCAGCGTCCATACTGGGATTCCACGTGAAAGATCCACCTCAACATCGACAGCTTCGGCATCAAGACCGCGTAAGGAGGCACTGGATAATCTGGCTAACATTATGCCAGCCTAAAGCGTGTCAGTTGATAAATCACGGGTAAATCAAAGGAGTAAACAAAAAAGTGCAATGCGACAGAACAGTTATTTCTAAATCCATCAACCTATCATCTATAAAAGTATCAGTAGTTATGTACTATGTCCCCAGAATTCTCAGAATTCTTAGTAGTTATGTACTATGTCCCCAGAATTCAGGGATATTGCGCAACAGATCGAACCGAAAACGAACAGATAAAAAACCGTTAGCAAAAGGAGGTGAACAGGCGCGAGTAGTACATCAGTACAGATACATTCAAGTGAGGCGTGATCTTTAATGCCAGGGAATCCTCGTTCGGACTATGAAGGCATGGTTGTTTAGGCAGCCTAATCCACGATCTTAGACAGAGGTTAAACCCGGGTTGGTGAAAGCAGGTCTTGTTGGTAAGCCGGGCAACCGGTGAATCCACGTATATCAGAGTAACAATCACCGCTATAAAACGGTCTCGCCTCTCTTGAATGTATCATATGTGCACATGGGTTAAATGACGTTGATGTATCGCATCGACCCAGACCTTGCACGCGCTGTTGACAGGGGAAGCCATATCAGCCCCCTACTTAAAAGAAGAAAAAGCACTGCCAATTTTTTTTCTTATGCTTCTGTTTTTCAATATTAATAAAGGTATGAAGATACTCAGGAACATAGTTGCGCTAAAATTAAAAATTTCTACCTCTGCCGGTATATGTCCGGACAACTTTGCCATCAACTTGTAAACCAGTGGCATCAATTGTACTGAAGCAATAAAAAGCAGGATATAATTTAGTATCTTATCCTGTTCGTTCTGTACCTCGGTCAATTCTCTGATTGCCAAATGCTCCGCTGACTCCATACGGTAATTTAAACTGTTAAACTGGTTGGTTACACCCAGTCTGTCTTTATATATATTTATTTTCCTGGCAGTCATAGGATGTATCATTGCGTCTACGTCCCAATACTCTCTCAGTTCAACTAATATTTTTTTTAACCCGTTGGTCACATCCACCTTTCTTTTGGCATCAAGCGGAGACAATTCATTTATTTCATTTGTCGCGTTTTTCAAAATCAAACTCTGAAAATTAACCATAGTAATTACAGAACACATCCAGGAGAAACGTGTGTCTGCATCGATGACTTTTGATTTCCCAAGGGAGTTAATATTGAAGAAATGGAACTGAACTATAGTTGTGCCAGAACACAGCTCTATAGAGCCCTTAAAACTGCTGATATCAGTTAAAAGTTCCTGGTGATTCTGTGGTGACAGGCCGTCCGGCATGGTATTTGAACGAAGCATCATCTGAGTAATAAGTTGCAAATTTTTCTTTAGAAATGTGTCTGAATCGGTTTGTTTATTTTCAGGCAGTGGTGGGTAAGTTTTGCTTATTTGATTGATGAGGAATGCCTGACTATTTGTTGTTATAGCTTTATTGGCAAGATACGCCCCTATTTCTGATTTTTTTTCAACCAGCGTTTGGTTCAAAATCGAGGAGCCATGTATCAATCTTGCAAAGGTTTCTATGCTAATACCCGAGGCAGTATCAATCTCCAGGTGTATGTGAATTAAAGAGTCTTGATATTGCTTGTAGTCACTTTTAACAACGCTAACGGGCAACTTACATCCATCCACAATAATACTGTCTGAAAACAATTCATTACGCTGTATCTGCTTACAATAAGAAGGATCAAATTCATCCTTGTCACCTTTACTGATAAGTCTAATAAACTTGTTATCAGACTTTTTTGGGTGAGAATCTTCACTTGTTTTTTTGTATTCCTCTATCGAGTAAATCCAGGCCAGCCTTGCATACAGTATTTTATCCATTCTTCTTATCCTCTTAGTACCTCTTTTAATCTATTCAAAAGGGCTGTTTTCAGAACCTGTTCGTTCAGTATTTCTGGATTAAGGGGACAGTTTACCTATTAAAATAGCATATCCTCGATTGAGCACTTTTAAACGATAGCAGTCGTTGTCATAAAAAAACATGGATTTAATACGTCCAACCAGCGACCAACACGGCAATCCGCGCGATAAATCGACTTCCACATCGACAGCTTCGGCATCAAGGCCGCGAAGGGAGGCACTGGATAATCGGGCTAACATGGTTTGAAGTGTAGACTACCAGCAGCGTTATAACAGAAAAACTCAGTTTCTTACTTACTGACCCTCATATTTCGGTCAACTTCAGCCGCCCAGAAAACATCAAACCATGAAAGAGTTTGAACGTGTTCCAAGTCTGCGGTTGGAGAACTGGGTGTGATGGCATGCACAAACTTGAGAATGAAGTGTATTTAGTGAACTGTCACCCTTTGGTGATTTGATTGAACTATCGCCTGCTCTGACTTACCATGCTAGCGAGGTTTCCATCCTGCTTTTTATAAGCCAATGTCGGATGTGAGGGCTCAATATAGTATTTCGGAGAAGATAATATGCACATTGCCATGCTTTCCCCTGTTGCTTGGCGTACGCCTCCGCGCCATTATGGTCCATGGGAGCGTGTCGTTTCCCTGCTCACGGAAGGACTTGTTGCCAGAGGCGTTGAAGTTACCCTCTTTGCCACGGGAGACTCCATCACCAGGGGGCATCTCCATGCGGTCTGTAAAAAAGGCTATGAAGAGGGGGCGAAAGAAGATCCGAAAGTAATGGAAGCACTGCATATCTCCGAACTATTTGACAGCGCCAGTGATTTTGATGTCATCCATAACCATTTTGATTTTCTCCCACTGACCTATAGTGGACTGGTTCATACGCCCATTGTCACCACGATTCACGGCTTCTCTTCTCCCCATATCCTGCCCGTCTATGAAAAATACAATGGCAGCGCCTTTTATGTTGCCATCAGCGAGGCCGATAAGGCTGCCAGTCTTGATTATATCAGTACCATTCATCACGGCATCAATCTGGATGAGTTTACCTTCAATGCCGAACCACAAGGCGATTACCTGCTTTTCTTCGGACGCATTCATCCCGACAAAGGTGCGAAAGAGGCGATAGAGATCGCTCGGCGTACCGATAGCAAACTTATCATGGCTGGTATTATTCAGGATCAAGACTATTACGAGCGCGAAGTTGCGCCTCACCTTCACGATGGCATTAGCTATGTCGGCAGCGTTGGCCCGGATAAAAGGGATGAGTTGTTAAATGAAGCCAGGGCATTGTTACACCCCATCAGTTTTAATGAACCTTTTGGTCTTTCTGTGATCGAAGCAATGGCCTGCGGTACGCCGGTCATTGCCTTTAATCGAGGCAGCATGCCCGAATTGATACGGGATGGTATCAATGGATACCTCGTATCCACGGTAGAAGAGGCTGTGGATGCCATTGGCAAACTTGGCGAGATCAACAGAGGCGATTGTCGGCAGTGGATAGAAACGCACTTTTCCGTTGAACGAATGGTTGATGATTACATCAAGGTCTATGAAAAAATTATTGAAAAAACAAAGCGCGAGGATCACAGACCTTGGGGTTATTACGAGATTTTCGCTGATGCTTCTGATCACAAAGTAAAGCGCATCGTGGTCTATCCTGGCAAGCGACTTAGTTTGCAGCGGCACCAGAGACGTTCCGAACACTGGCATGTCATTTACGGTGAAGGCATTGCCACCTTAAATGACAATAAACTTGTCCTTAAAGCGGGAGACTCAATGGATATTCCCCAAGGCGCTATTCACAGAATGGAGAATCAGGGTAAGGAGAATATGGCATTCATAGAGGTGTCGCGTGGCGACTATTTCGGTGAAGATGATATTGAGCGGCTGGAGGATGATTTTGGACGCTGTGATTAACATGAAACAAAGACGCGGATTGCATGGTGCTTTTCCGCGCTGTGCTATTTTTCATTGCATGGGGTGGAAAAGTTCCATGCGCGTTAACATGAAACAAACAACGCGGTTGCATGGGTTTTTTCCCTCCTGTGATAATGTTTCATCCCACGGGAGGGGAAAAATCCATGCGCGTTAAGCGATACGAACAAAACCCGATACTGACCAAGCATGACATACCTTACCCCGTGGAAACGGTGCATAATGCGGGTGTCGTGAAGCATGAGGGGAAATACATCATGCTTTTCAGGTCGCACTTGAGAAACGGCAGATCAATCATTGGCAAAGCGGAGAGTGACGATGGCTTCTCTTTTACTGCCTGCGCCGAGCCATTCATCACACCGGCAAGTGAAGGCGCATTCGCCGAATATGAAGCGTTCGGCGTGGAAGATCTGCGTATCTGCGCTATGCAAGGGGAAGACTATCTGCTCACCTATAGCGCCTATTCACGACATGGTGTGAGAATTGCGCTGGCAAAAACAGCTGATTTCAAATCCATTGAACGGGTGAGCATGATCTCCCAAGCCGATATGCGTAATGTTGTCATCTTTCCAAAGAAGATTGACGGACGCTATGTCCGCCTTGATCGCCCTCATTCGGAAATATCGCCATGGGCGATCTGGATATCCTATTCTCCCGACCTGATTCATTGGGGAGATTCGCAGGTGGTGATGAAGCCGCTCACCTATCACTGGGATGAAATGAAGATGGGGCCTGGCGCTACGCCTTTTGCTACAGATCATGGCTGGCTGCATATCTATCACGGCGTATTCGAGACTATGGCAGGTGCGGTCTACAGGCTCGGCGTTGCCCTGCACGATCTTGATGATCCTTCAATCATGATCGGTGTGTCCGATGACTGGATACTGCAACCTGAAGACCCTTGGGAGATTACTGGCTATGTTTCCAATGTGGTTTTTACCTGTGGTGCGGTTCCTGAAGCGGATGGTAGTGTCAAAATATACTGGGGCGGTGCTGATTCCGTGATGTGTGTCGGGACGGCCGACATTGATACGCTGGTGCAGATGTGTCTCGGTAACAAGGTCAGATCACCACTATGAGAATAATAGGAATGCAAGTCATGGATAAGAGCCTATGAATGAGCTAAAAAAACCACTGAATATCGTCAGACGAGAGGAGCGGTTTGCCGCTCAGCCTGGCAGGGTGATTACCAAGTTTTACCTGCCAGGCGGCGAGGATCGAAGCCGCAACATCATCAAGCGTATCATTGATCTGTCCGAGGATGAAGTGAACGTCACGCTGGAAGACATTATTGCCAG